>JAITEX010000053.1 GCA_031281765.1 Eubacteriales Family XIII. Incertae Sedis bacterium
GGCAGGCCCATCGATCCCGAAAAATATGATGACGGCCATCCGTTCATTATTCGTGACAGCAATAAATGCATCCTCTGCGGGCTCTGCGTGCGCGTCTGCGACGAGGTCATCGGCGTCGGCGCCCTCGGCCTTGTCAACCGCGGATTTGACACGATAGTGAAGCCGACCCTTGAGCAGCCGCTCATAAATTCGGGCTGCATTTCCTGCGGGCAGTGCGTCAGCGTTTGTCCGACGGGCGCGTTGCAGGAACGGCTTTCGCTGCCGAAATCCGTGCCGCTCGATACGGTCATTACGGACACGACCTGCCCCTATTGCTCGGTCGGCTGCAGCCTTTCGCTCGAAACCTACGGGGATCTGCTTGTCAAGGCCGACCCGAACAAGGACGGCGCGGTGAACAAGGGCCTGCTCTGCGGGCGCGGCAAATTCGGCTTCGATTGCGCGGAGCTGGAGGACAAGCTGCTCGAACCCATGATGAAGACGACGGCCAAGAAATTCGCCGAGTCCGACTATTACGACGCCTTTGTGATGACGGCGAAGAAAGCGCAGTCCGTCGCCGCGAAATATGGCCGGGACGCGGTAGCCGTCGCGATTTCCGACCGGTTTACGAATGAGGAAATCTACGCGATCAGCGCGCTCGCGGACGAGATGGGAGCGCGCAAGTTCTCGTTCAACAACCGCAAGAGCGGCCTTGAGCCGGTTCTCGGCATTACCGATTCGCCGAATACGATAGACGAGCTCCTTTCGACGGACGTCATTCTCGCGCTCGGTTTCAACCGGGACGACAATCCCGTTATCTTCCTGAAGCTGAAGCAGGCCGCCGAGGCCGGCGCAAAAGTGGTATTGGTCAATCCGCGCGATATGAAGCAGCAGAACTTCTCCTTTGCGCATGAAGCCGTCTATACGGCGAACAACACGAAGTTCCTGAAGGAAATCGCGAAGGCCGTGCTCGATAGCGGCGCGGCAAAGGATATGGCCGGCTACAAGAAGTTTGCGGCGGACCTGAAAGGCGTAAAGCCCTCCGCGAAAGCGCAGCAGATAGCGCAGCTCTATACGGACGCGAAAAAGGCCATGATCGTCCTGCAGCAGAATACGCTGACGGAGGACGCTCAGACGCTTGCGGCCGACATAGCCCTGCTTGCGGGACATATCGGCGCCCCGCGCGACGGCATCCTCTCCATTCGCCCGAAGAATAATTCCCAGGGCCTTTCGGATCAAGGCATTCGCGATACCGCGCTCAACCTTGAGGGCGTCAAAGCCCTGCTCATCTTCGGCGAAGACCCGCTCGGGGCCGCCGGGATCAGCGGCAGCGCGCCCGAAGCGAAAGCGGCGGTCAAGGCTCTGAAAGAAGCCGAATTTGTGATGGTCTGCGATACGCACCTGACAAAGACGGCTGCCCGCGCCGATGTGGTCATCCCCGGTACGGGCTTTGCCTCGACCGACGGGACGTTCACGAACACGGAACGTCGCCTTATGCTCGTGCAGGAAGCGGCCGACGACGGCGTCCTGTTCAGCAACTGGGAAGTCGCAAAGGAAATCGCGCGCATCTACGAAGTGGAATTTCCGTGGGAGGATACGGAGGACATATCGCGCGAAATGGACGACCAGCTGCCAACCTACCGCTACTCCGAAGTGGACGGCGTATTCGGCGGCGTACTCGAACCGGCGGCAAAGACGCTCGTGCCCGTCGCGGACGGCAAGTTCGCGGACGCCCTAGCGCCGGCCGACAACCTCATGAACATGATTTCATCGAGGCTGCCGTCCTCACAGCCCATGCCCATCGACCGGTAAACGCCGAAAAGGCAGTGCGGCAAACGCAGAATACGATACAAGGGCGCCCCGCAACCGCGGCGCGCCCTTTTTCCTAATGTTTTATTGAGGTTCCCACATCAAAATGATAGAATAGCGTTGGTTTCATATGAAAGAGCAGGGCATAAGGAGCGAGTAGCGATGGGAAATGAACTGACGGAATACGGCACATTCATCAAGGACATCAAAGAGCTTATTTACCGTCGTCAGTACGAGGCGATGAAGAGCGTTAATTCCGAGTTGATACACCTCTATTGGGAAATCGGTGAAGAAATCGACCGCCAACAACGTGAACAGGGCTGGGGCAATTCTGTTGTTGAGATATTGGCAAAAGAGCTTCAAAGAGAGTTCCCTGGTGTAAAGGGTTTTTCGGCTCGCAACCTTTGGCTCATGCGAAATTTTTATCTTGAATATGCGTACGCCACAAATCTGCAACCATTGGTTGCAGAAATTAGTTGGACGAAAAATATCATCATAATGCAGAAATGCAAAGACTCGTCTATGCGTGAGTTTTATATAAAAATGACCAAACGCTATGGTTGGACAAAGGATGTCTTGATAAACAATATCGAGAACAAGGCATTTGAAAAATACCTCACCAACCAAACCAATTTTGATGATACTGTACCGGAAAAATACCGTCTGCAAGCCAAGCTTGCTGTCAAGGATGATTATAACTTTGACTTCATAGAGATGGGTATCGAGCATAGTGAAGCTGAGCTTGAAGCGGGCGTCATTAGCAACATCAGGACATTTCTTGCTGAAATGGGTGGAGACTTTTGTTTCATGGGTAGTCAGTATCACCTTGCCGTTGACGGCGAAGATTACTATCTTGACCTTCTGTTATTTCATAGGAGGCTTAAGTCTTTGATAGTTATTGAGTTAAAAATCGGCGAATTCAAACCGGAATATGTAGGCAAAATGCAGTTCTACTTGACCGCGCTTGATGAAACCGAGAAATTGCCTGGCGAAAACCCATCCATCGGCATCATCATCTGCAAGAACAAGAGCCGCACGACGGTAGAGTACACTCTCAAATCGGCGAACAAGCCGATAGGAGTCGCGACATATTCCTACTATGACAATTTGCCGGAGAACGTGCGCTCTTTGCTTCCATCGCCAGACGAAATAGCGAGAATCGTCACAGAAATTGAGATGGTCAAATGACGGTAGAAGTTCCGCTTGGATAGCCCCTTTTTAATCCCGTGGGTTGTACATTTATGATACACTGTTCGTAGGCGTTATTTTCATTATTAAATCATTTTTAAAAAGCAAGGAGTAATTATGGGTAGAGCCGACGGGCGGAGAATAAAAACCCTGCCGCCGTTCACGAAAATCATACCGTATATCATGGTGGACCGCGTCGATGCGACGAACTATATCAGCATCGACTTCCCGTACGACAAAGTCAATCAGTATATCAATCAATGCAAGCGCAAAGGCAATACGGAGATTACGATGATGGCCTGTATCCTTGCCGCCTTTATCCGGACTATCGCAAAATATCCGGAGACGAACCGTTTTGTCATTGCAAAGAAAATCTACGCGCGTAAGGGGATATGGGTATCCTTTGTCACGCTGAAGGATAATTGGAGCGGTAAGGGCGAGCCGGAAGAAACGGTGGTGAAGCTCGAGTTTACGGGTTATGAAACGCTGACGGAAGTGGCGAACGCCATAAACAATGTCGTAGAGAAGAACCGCAAGCATACGAGCTCAAACGCGATGGATAAGCTCGTCGACAAGATATTCTCCATACCCATAGTGCCCTCCGCAATCGTCAGTTTCCTGAAATGGCTCGACCGCCGCGGCCTGCTGCCGCTCGGCATCCTGAAAGCAAGCCCCTTCCATACGTCGATATTCTTTTCGAATATGGCGTCGATCCGCTCCTATCCGATCTACCACCATATCTATAATTTCGGCTCGACGAGCGTCTTTATCGCGCTCGGCATGGACCTTTCGGTGCGCAAGAAGTATATGATGAACATTTCGACGGACGAACGCATCTGCAACGGCGCCACGTTTGTACACGCTATGCGTTACTTCATGAAGTGCCTGCTGCATCCGGAGTATCTCGAGGAGGCCCCGGTCAGCGTCAACGAGGACATCAAATAGAAAAAATGAAAAAAAGTTCGGTTTTCATGTTTAAAACACGGAAAAAGCGGGTATATAATATATATGGGTATAGACATGAGCTAAAAACGGGGACTACTATGAAAAAGAACACAAGGAACAAGGCAATAGCGCTTATCACGGCGCTCACACTCATCTTATCGGTTTCCGCGCCTGCCGCGTTTGCGGAGAGCGGGGCTTCGAACGCGCCGAATGAGCAGGCGTCCGCGGCCGAACCGGTCGCAATTCCGATTGAAGCGGTAACGCCGAAGAATATCGACGCCGAGCCTTCGCCGTCGGGGTATATTGACCCGGGCATCGATATGAGCAACGTCAATGACTATGATTACGGCGTTAAGGCGGTGAAAAACGCGAAACAGCGGATGTTGGGCGCAGATACCCTTCCGGATACCTATAACGTGCCCGTGAGCTATGTGCAGGCGGTGCGCGACCAGGGGAGTGGTTACGGCACGTGTTGGGCGTTTGCCGCGCTTGCGTCGGTATCAAGTTCGTTGGTAAGGAATGAAGTTGAAACCACCTCCGTACCGCTCTCTCCGAAGCAGCTTGTGTATGCGGCGATTAATAAGGATACTTTTGGACCGCTCAGGGATAAAAGCGGTAATCTATTAAATGGCGGTTTATCGATGAAAGCCGG
>JAITEX010000076.1 GCA_031281765.1 Eubacteriales Family XIII. Incertae Sedis bacterium
ATCAAGGCGGTGCTTTACGACGGCTCCTATCACGACGTCGACTCGAACGAAATGGCGTTCAAGATAGCGGCGTCGCTCGCGTTCAAGAAGGGCCTCGAGGAAGCGAAACCCATTCTGCTCGAACCTGTCATGCACGTGGAAATCCTCGTGCCGGATGAGTATATGGGCGATGTGATGGGCGATATGAACAAGCGCCGCGGCAAGATACTCGGCACGGAGCCGCAGACGGGCGGCGGCATCAAGGTCGTCGCGGAAGCGCCGCAGGCCGAGTTGTTCAAGTACGCGATAAACCTGCGTTCGATGACGCAGGCGCGCGGCAGCTTCACGATGAAGTTCGAGCGGTACGAGGAAGTGCCGGCGCAGATTTCGCAGAAAATCATTGCGGAGTATAGGGCGGCCCAGGAGCACGAATAAAGCCGCCTGATTTGCGGCTGAGAATTGTTTGCTTTGCGGAGAGCGGAGACGCGCGGTTACTGTCCGAATTGTCGGAATAAAACTACTTTGACCGATTTGCAAATAATCCGTCGTTTTCGCTTGAAACGACGGATTATTCTTGATATTATCAATTTGGATTTTCTTTATTCAGGGGACGCTGAGTTTCCCTATGGAGGGTTGTCCGCCAACGGGGCGGCAATGAAATGGAGGCAAATATGTGTGAAAATTGCAGCTTGACGGCTGCCGTAAATGATGCGGATTTCAAGGAACTTGCGCCCGTACTCGAGAAATACGGAAATGTCAAGGGGAGCCTTATCTCTATTCTGCAACAGGCCCAGGATATTTACGGATACCTGTCGCTCCCGGCTATCAATTACATTTCGGCAAAGACAGGGGTCTCTCCCGCGAAGATTTACGGGGTGGCCACTTTTTATACGCAGTTCAGGCTCGAGCCTATCGGCGAATATCTCATAATGCTCTGCAAGGGCACGGCCTGCCACGTAAACGGCGCGGCTCTGATAGAGGAGGCCATTACGGACCATCTCGGGATCAGCGACGGGGAAACGACCGGGGACAATAAGTTCACGCTGAATAATGTCGCCTGCCTCGGCTGCTGCTCGCTTGCGCCCGTTATGATGGTGAAAGGCCCGGAGGGTGATGAGACGTTCGGCAACCTCACGAAAGAATCTGTGGTGAAAGCGCTGGAGCGCATAAACGCGCGTAATTGATAGGGTCAAGAGACAGGCAGTACGTGAAAACGGCAAGTGGAGGAAAATAGTATGAGAATAATAGTAGGGCAGGGAAGCTGCGGTATCGCATCCGGCGCGCGGAAAACGTCCGAAGAGCTTGCGGCGCAGGTCAAGGTCGGCGGCTTCAAAAATGTGAAGATAGAGAAGGCCGGCTGCGTCGGCAATTGTTATCTGGAGCCGATAGTGGACGTCTATGACGACGAAGGGACCCTGACGGCGCGCTATGTGAAGGTGCAGCCCGAGAACGTGACGGAAATCGTCGAAAGCCATATCCGGAAAGGGGAACTCGCGGAAAATCTGCTTATCAGCGAGGCGGACGAGAAGTTCCTTTCGGGGCAGGAGCGTATCGTATTGCGGAATGCGGGCGTTATCAATCCCGAGGAGATAGACGAATATATAGCTGCCGGCGGTTACGAGGGGCTGAAAAAAGTCCTGACGTCCATGTCGGCGGACGAGGTGATTGAAGAGATAAAAATATCGGGGCTGCGCGGCCGCGGCGGCGCGGGTTTCCCGACCTGGTTCAAATGGAACGCGGCGAAAGCAAACCGCGGCGCGAACAAATATATGGTCTGCAACGCGGACGAGGGCGACCCGGGCGCGTTTATGGACCGTTCGGTGCTCGAGGGCGACCCGCATTCCCTGCTTGAGGGTATGGCAATCGGCGGCTACGCGATGGGCGCGACCGAGGGCGTCATCTACGTGCGCGCGGAATATCCGCTTGCGATACAGCGCCTTGAGATCGCGATAGGCCAGGCGCGCGAGAAGGGCTTCCTCGGGAAGAACATCTTCGGCACGTCGTTCAGCTTCGACATAAGAATCAAGGCCGGCGCGGGCGCGTTTGTCTGCGGCGAGGAAACGGCTTTGATTGCTTCGCTTGAAGGCGAGCGCGGCATGCCGCGTCTGAAGCCTCCGTTCCCGGCTGAAAAGGGATATTGGCAGCAGCCGACGAACATCAATAATGTGGAGACATTCGCAAATGTGCCGTGGATCATAACGGCCGGAGGCGCGGCGTTCGCCGCGTTCGGCACCGGCAAGTCCACCGGTACGAAAGTCTTCGCCCTTGCCGGGAAAATCAAAAAGGGCGGTCTCGTGGAGGTGCCGATGGGCCTCCCCTTGAAGGACGTCATTTTCGGCATCGGCGACGGCATCAAGAAGGACAAACAGTTCAAGGCGGTGCAGATGGGAGGCCCCTCCGGCGGCTGTATCCCTGCCTCGCTGATCGACACTCCCGTTGACTACGAGAACATCACGAAGACCGGCGCCATCGTCGGTTCCGGCGGTATGATAGTCATGGACGAAGACACCTGCATGGTGGACATGGCCCGCTACTTCCTCGACTTCACGCGTAAGGAGTCCTGCGGCAAATGCAATTATTGCCGCCTCGGGACGAAGCGTATGCTTGAGATACTCGAACGCATCACGGAAGGCAAGGGCGAAGAAGGCGACATCGAATTACTCGAAGAACTCGCGCAGAAAGTCAAGGACGGTTCCATGTGCGGCCTCGGTCAGACGGCCCCGAACCCGGTCCTGACGACGATTCGCTACTTCCGCAATGAGTACGAAGACCATATCAAGAACAAGCATTGCACGGC
>JAITEX010000079.1 GCA_031281765.1 Eubacteriales Family XIII. Incertae Sedis bacterium
ATCTCGCGTATATACTCGACCCGGCGCATTGCCGAAAGGACGGCGCGGACACCGCCTTCATACCCTGGTGCGAAACATGCGGCGGCCTCGTGCGGCCCGATGTGGTGCTTTATGAAGAACCCCTTAACGAGAAGGTGATTTCCGGCGCCATCAAAGCAATCGGCGCTGCCGATCTGCTTATCGTCGGCGGGACTTCCCTCGTCGTCTATCCCGCCGCCGGTTTCCTGAATTATTTTAACGGCCGCTCCTTAGTCCAGATCAACCTCTCCGCCACAGATGCGGACTCACGCTCCGATTTGACCATCAGGCGCCCCATCGGAGAAGTATTCGCGGAGTTGACGCTGCAATATCCCGTGAGATAAACGGGAGCGCGCCGCCGCCGGAATTCATCTTGTCACCTATACGCGGCCGCTTCCGCAAGCAGCGCATCGCGCTCGTTTTCGATACGCTCCTCCATGACCTCCTCCAATAATGCGTCAAGCGCCGCCCCTACCCGCGGGCCTTCTTCGAACCCGATAGCGAGCAGGTCGCTGCCGCCTATAGCAAGGTCACGCAAAGAAAAGCATTTCTGCTCCTCTATCGCCCTGTCAACCAAAAATTTGACGGAATCCAAAACAGCGAGACGCTCCTCTTTGTGCTCGTCAGCCTGCGCCTTGACGTCGGCAATCTGCACTTCTATCAGCTTGTAAATATCCGCTTTCCCGAGTTTATGCATGAGCTTTATCGCGTTGGATTCCGTGAGCCGCGCGTCGTGGTACTTGATGAGTTTGATCACGGCATGCCTCGTATCATTATCGTATTTGAGAGCTCTGAGCCGATGCCGCGCTATCTCCTCGCTTCTTATCACATGACCCTTAAAATGGCCGACGCCCTTTTCATCGACGGTGAACATTTCCGGCTTCCCGGCGTCGTGAAACAACATGGCCAGCCGCAGGACGGGGTCGGGCGGAACTTCTGAAACGCTGTGGATCGTGTGCAGCCAGACATCATATTTGTGATAGGGGCTGCGCTGCTCAAACCCCACCATCGGCCGTATCTCGGGGATGAATACTTCGAATACGTCCGCGTAATCGCGCAGAATCTCAAAGACGCCGACGCCCGTCAGAATCTTCGTGAGTTCACTGCCGATACGTTCGGCCGCGATATTTGTCAGCAGGTTTTTATTGACGCGCAGGCTTCCGGAAAGGCCCGGTTCTATTTTGAACGCAAAGGCCGACGCGAAACGAAGCGCCCGCACTATCCTGAGCCCGTCTTCATGCAGCCGCTTGTCCGGCTCGCCGACCGCGCGCACTATGCCGTTCTTCAAATCTTCCGCGCCGCCGAAGATGTCGATAAGCCCCGCTGTAGGATGCCACGCAAGCGCGTTGAAGGTGAAGTCGCGCCGCGCCAGATCCTCGCGCAAATTTTTGACAAAGGCGACGCTTCCAGGCCGGCGGTTGTCGGCATAATCGCCGTCAACGCGGAAGGTTGTCACCTCGACCGGCAAACGGTCAAGCACGACGGTGACCGTCCCGTGCCTGAGGCCCGTTTCAATCACATGCCGGTCCGCAAATACCGCCGCCACCTCACCGGGCAGCGCCGAAGTCGTGACGTCCCAGTCCTTCGGCACATTGCCGCGCAGGCTATCGCGCACGCAGCCGCCCACGAGATACGCCTCATATCCCGCATTATTCAGTTTTTCTATGACTTCAAGCGCCCGAGGGTCGTATTTCTCCATGGGTATATCATACCATTAAGTGGCGGCTTCCTATATTCCGAACATGAGGAATCCCGCGGCGAGGATGAGATAGGCGACGATGTGTATCGCGCCCTCGAGCCAGTTTGCCTTCTTATCCAGGAACAGCACATAGGAAAGCCCTATCGAAAGCCACAGCCCGAGCAGTTCCATCGGGGTGTAGAGATAGCCCATAATATCGCCGGTAAAAGCGCTGAAGATGATCATGAGCGGCGTGACGAAAATCGCTATCTGCATACTTGACCCGACGGCAATTTCAATGCTGATGTCGAGCTTGCCCCGTATCGCCATGATAATAGCGGAGGCGTGTTCCGCCACATTCCCGAGAATCGGTATGAGGATGATGCCGACGAAGGCTTCGTTCAGCCCGAATTTCTCCGCCGCTCCCTCGACGGTCTCGACAAGCAGCTCGCTCATAACGGCGACCACGGCCGTCGCGGCGAGCATGACGACGACCCCCTTCTTCAGTGACCAATCGGGCCCCTCTTCATCTTCCTCATCCTCCGACTCAAGCACGAATATGTCGCGGTGCGTAATGAGGGAAAACACGAGGCCGAGGACGTACAGCACTACCATAATAATGGCGAGAATAAGGCTGAAATCATTTATGACGATGTCCGACACGGCGCCGCCATGCGCAAACTTAAAGAAAAACGGGACGCTCACCGCGAACAAGGCGAACGCAAGCAGCGAAAAATTCGTATGCGTGATGTTCGTATTATACGTAAGGAATTTGTACTTGAGGCCGCCACAGAGCACGCTCATGCCCGTGACGAGAAGGATGTTCCCGAATATGGAACCGGCCAGCGAAGCGAGGACGAGGGAGTGCATGCCCGCCTTGATAGCGAAGCCGCAGATGAGCAGTTCGGGGACATTGCCCATCGTAGCGTTCAGAAAGCCGCCAACCTTCGGACCCACATAATAACTGATCTGCTCCGTCGCATCGCCGAGTACCGCCGCAAGCGGAACGATGCCGAGGCACGTAAATACAAAGACGATTCCGTCGTCAAGCCGGAAAACGAAATGCGCCAGCAGCGCCACCGGGATACAGAGTAAAAGCCAATAGAGTAGTTTCATATGTTCCTCATACAAAAGTAAATATACAGAATATTCTACACTATTCCCGAGTCGATGTCATCATGCCGTGTTTTCCCGACGCCCTGGCGGGCGGTATTCGTGCAACGAATCACCCGTTTTGTGAATAAACGCAGATAAAATCATGTATAATAGGTGCATGAATGATACCACTGCCACTACCACAGCCCGTTATACCGGAAGAGACGAGTGGTTTGTCGAACCGTCCGGTACGATTGCCGTCATCGGGACGCGCGACGGACGCGCGGATTCGCTTTTCGCGGCAATCGCGCTCGCCCGCCTCAAACAGCAGATAGCGGACCGCACGGGAAGCACGGCAACCTATCTGCCCTGCAGGGCAAGCGAATTGAGTGCGGCGTCAAGATACGCGCTTGACAAATTCGGCGCGGACGCCATCCCCTCGTACGCGGAACTGGAAAAGCGTTACGGTTTCGGCAAATTAAAAATATCCATGGTGGGCCATAATGATTTAAAAAATGCGGCGGATGGCATTTCCCCTTTACAGGTCATCGAAATCCTGGACCGACACGCGCTCGGCGGAATGAGGACGAAACGGCCCGTAAATGTTCTGATTGAATCCGTCGGCGCCACGAGCAGTATCGTATGGCGTCTTTACAAGGACTGCGGCATAGAGCCGGACCGCCTTATCGCGTCGCTTTTGGCTGTCGGCATTATCACAGCTACGGCGGGTTTTACCACCCATACCTGCAAGGAAGGGGACCGCATTGCCGCCGCCGAACTCGCGAGCATCGCGGGGCTTGACCTCGCCGAACTCACCGGTGAGCTGGCGAAATACCGGCCCATACAGCAGTTTGAAATCAGAGAATCCGAGGATTCGACCGAGCCGCCGCCCGAGCCGAAGAAAAAAAGGCATATCTGGCGATAGGCCGTATCCGAAGACTATTCTATCAAAGAGAGCGTGTCTATGGCGTTTGAGATAACATCATAGTCAAATCCCTGCGCGGAAAGTTTTTGTGAGACGCGGCGGGCGCGTTCATGCGGCGGCGTCCCTTCGGGCAGGGAGCGGGCTGCTTTTCCGGCCGCGGCGCGCGCAAGCGCAAGTTCCTCTTCCCGCGGATAACCATTCCGGAGTGTTTCCTCGACAACTTCACTTTCCAGGCCGTGGCGCAGCATATCGCCTCTTATGCGCCAGCGGCCGCGCCCCTTGCGAATCAGTTCCCGCAGGTATTTCCCCGCATAAGCCTCGTCATCGATATAGCCGTATTCCTTCAGAAAATCTATCGTACCCTGAACTTCTTCCTCCCCGTATCCGGACCGCGCAAGCGATTCCCGCATCTGCTGTTCCGTACGGTCATGTTTCGCAAGCAGCGAAAGCGCCTTGTCGCGCACCGGCTGCCTTTTCTTCGCGGCAGGAGGGGGCGGTTCGGCTACGACAGCCTCATCGTCATGCGCGCAGACCGCGCAGACCATATCCGGCGTCTCCCTCACCAAAGAACACAAAAGGGAGCACAAAAGGGACGTTCTTTTTTGTGCTCCCGCTTCCTCAACATCTAAATCCTGCGACACAGAAAAGAACGTCCCCTCTGTGTCGTCGAGCACCGAAAATGTTTCGAAGCCGGTCGC
>JAITEX010000192.1 GCA_031281765.1 Eubacteriales Family XIII. Incertae Sedis bacterium
GTGTATCAAATAAACGTCATTGCGAGCGAAGCAAAACGGCGCAAGCGCCTATCCATTTTTTATTTACTCAAAAAAAATTTGTGGAATATGTTTGAAACGCGAAAAAACGGGTATATATATAGTAGGGCTTGAAAAAGCCTTAGAGCTTCCTCCTAACTGATGAGCTGAAAGGTTTACTCGTGCCGCCGTGTGCGCGGAGACATGAGGACAACCGATAGGCAATGGCTCAAAATAGTACACTGTCGGCAATATCGTGCTTGACATCGCGCGCTGACAGTGTATAATTTTATACAGGAGTTAGCACTCACCGAATGCGAGTGCTAACAATGAAAGGGAAACGGATAAACGGTAATGGAATTAACGGAACGAAAACTGAAAATACTTCAAGCGATCGTGTCTGATTTTATCGCGACGGCGGAGCCCGTGGGTTCGCGGACAATTTCCCGCAAGTACGTGGTCGATGTAAGCCCCGCGACGATACGGAACGAAATGGCCGATCTCGAGGAGATGGGCTATCTGACCCACCCGCATACCTCGGCGGGCAGGATGCCGTCGGACAAGGCGTACCGGCTGTACGTCAATCAGATGATGGAGAAATACGAGCTTGCGGAGAATGAGAAGAAGCGCATACGACGGGAGATTTCCTCCCATGTGGAGGAGCTTGAGCGTGCGATAAAGCACGCGTCGGAGCTTCTGTCCGAACTGACGAACCTGACGTCCTTCGCGACGCTGGAAGAGGATATGTACCGCGCCCAGCTCTTTCTCGAGGGCATGACGCGCATATTCGCGCACCCGGAGTTCAATAATATTCAGCGCGCGCGGGATTTTCTCGAGATGATAGACCGCAAGGACAGCCTGACTAAGACGCTCGTGCGCCGGGGCGACGGCATCGCTATCACCATCGGGGATGAGAACAGCAGCGATATTATGCCGGACAGCAGCATAATAACGGCGACCTACCATATCGACGGGCAGTTCGTGGGCAAGCTCGGGGTCATCGGGCCGACGAGGATGCGTTACGATGAAATTACGTCCGTTATAGACTATATTACGAAGAATTTGGACCGGGCGTTCAGGCTGAACGACGGAGGAAGCGAGGAAGATGAATGAGCGGTAAAACAGAAAAAACTGCGGATAAGGATAAGCATAGGGACGCGGAGACTGTGGCGGCCAAGGCCGGGGCCGAAACGGCTGCGGCTGAGGACACGGATGCGGCGGAGGCTGAAGCCGGAGAAGCTGCGGCAGCGGACAATGAGGCGGATACGGATAACGGCGCGGACGCTCCGGAAGCCGAAAGCGAAGATATGGCCGCGAAATATATGCGGCTCGCGGCTGACTTCCAAAACTACAAGAAGCGCACGGAGAAAGAGCGCTTCGAACGGTATGCGGAAGGCAAGAAGGACCTCGCTGCGGACATCCTGCCTGTCCTCGACAATTTCGAGCGGGCCGTAGCCGGGGAAACGGGCCAGGACGAAGCCGTGACCGAGGGGCTTGAAATGATTCTGCGGCAGCTGCGCGACGTCCTCGCGAAGAACGGCATTACCGAGATAGAGGCGCTCGGAGCGGATTTCGACCCGAACCGGCACCATGCGGTCATGATGGAGGACTCGCAGGAGTACGAGAGCGGCAAGGTCTGCGAAGTGCTGCAGAAGGGCTATGCGGTGGGCGATAAGATAGTGCGCCCGGCAATGGTCAAGGTAGCGCAATAACACGTCAATTACAGATGCAAGGGTCTGTATGAGAAAATAAAAAATATATTGCAAACGGAGGATAACAACATGGGAAAAGTAATAGGAATCGACCTCGGCACGACAAACTCGTGCGTGGCGGTACTCGAAGGCGGCGAGCCCGTAGTCATACCCAATGCGGAGGGCAACAGGACGACGCCGTCCGTCGTCGGCTTTGCGAAGAATGGCGAGCGCCTCGTCGGAGAGACGGCGAAGCGTCAGGCAATCACAAATCCCGACAGGACCATCTCCTCAATCAAGCGTGAGATGGGTACGGACTATACGGTAGAAATCGACGGCAAGAAGTATACGCCGCAGGATATTTCCGCGATGATACTTGCCAAGCTGAAGACCGACGCGGAAGCCTACCTCGGCGAGACGGTCACGGAGGCTGTCATTACGGTGCCGGCCTACTTTGCGGACAGCCAGAAACAGGCGACGAAGGACGCGGGAAAGATAGCGGGCCTCGATGTAAAGCGCATTATCAACGAGCCGACGGCGGCTTCTCTCGCCTACGGGCTCGACAAGGAAACCGAGCATCATAAGATACTCGTCTACGATCTCGGCGGCGGCACCTTCGACGTGTCCATACTCGAACTCGGCGACGGCGTCTTTGAGGTGCTTGCGACGAACGGCAATAACAAGCTCGGCGGCGACGATTTTGACGAAGCGCTGATGAACTTTATCGCGGACAGCTTCGCGCGGGAACACGGCATCGATTTGCGCAAGGACAATATGGCGCTGCAGCGCCTGAAAGAGGCCGCGGAAAAGGCGAAGAAGGAGCTTTCGGGACAGCAGCAGGCGAGCATCAATCTGCCGTTTATCACGGTCAGCGACGCGGGTCCCCTGCACCTGAATATGGATATTTCACGGGCCAAGTTCGAGCAGCTTACCTCGCATCTTGTCGACAAGACGATAGAGCCGATGAAAAAGGCTATGGCGGACGCGAGCGTTACGAACACGGACATCAGCAAGGTGATTCTCGTCGGCGGCTCGACGCGCATACCGGCGGTGCAGGAAGCCGTCAAGAAAATCACGGGCAAAGACCCCTTCAAGGGCGTCAATCCGGACGAGTCCGTCGCCATCGGCGCGGCGATACAGGCCGGCGTGCTGACGGGCGAGGTGCATGACGTGCTGCTGCTCGACGTGACCCCGCTTTCGCTTTCGATCGAGACGCTCGGCGGCGTTGCGACAAAGCTGATTGAACGCAATACGACGATTCCGACGAAAAAGAGCCAGATATTCTCGACGGCCGCCGACAATCAGAGCGCGGTGGACATCCACGTCATGCAGGGCGAACGCGAATTTGCGGCGGGCAATATTACGCTCGGGCGGTTCCAGCTGACGGGCATCCCGCCGGCGCCGCGCGGCATACCGCAGATAGAAGTCACCTTCGACATCGACGCGAACGGCATCGTAAACGTCAGCGCGAAGGACCTCGGCACGGGCAAGGAACAGAGCATTTCTATCACGTCTTCGAACAAGCTCTCGGAAGATGAAATCAACGCGAAAATCAAGGAAGCCGAGCAGTTTGCGGAAGAGGACAAGAAAAAGAAAGAGGAAATCGACCTGCGGAACCAGGGCGAGCATATGATATACGAAACCGAAAAGGCGCTGAAAGAGCTTGAGGGCAAGATCACCGACGAGGAAAAATCGAAGGTGGAAGCCGCGAAAGACGAACTGCAGACGGCGCTGAACGGCACGGACATCGACGCCATCAAACAAAAGACGGAAGCCCTGACAAATGAGTTCCACACGCTGAGCGCGAAGATGTATCAGAACGCGCAGGGACAGGGGCAGGGCCCGGGGCAGACGCCGGGCGCCGAGGGCTTCGGCACGGGTGCGGCTTCGGCAAATGACGGAGCGGGCGCGGCCGCAGGCGGCGCCGCGGACGATACGGTGGTAGACGCCGACTACGAAGTGGTTGACGACGACGAAACGAAAGAATAGTAGCGCGTAAATGGAGGATAAAAGGGACTATTATGAGATCCTCGGGCTGAAAAAGGGCGCAACCGAGGACGAAATAAAGAAGGCATTCCGCAAGAAAGCCATGGAATATCACCCGGACAAAAATCCGGGTGATAAGTCCGCGGAGGAAAAGTTCAAGGAAGTCAACGAAGCCTACGGCATCCTTTCCGACAAGGAGAAGAAGGACCTCTACGATAAATTCGGCCACGCTGGCGTGGACCCGAACGCGGGGTTCGGCGCGGGCGGAGCCGGCGGCTTCGGCGGTGGCGGCGTCGGCTTTGACTTCGGGGACCTCGGCGACATCTTCGGTTCGTTCTTCGGCGGCGGCGCGGGCAGAAGCTCGGCGCGCAGGCGCAATGCCCCGCGCAAGGGGCAGGACCTGCAGGTCGCCCTGAACATCAAATTCGAAGAGGCGGCCTTCGGCACGAAGAAAAAGGTGAAGCTGCGCAAGAACGTCGAATGCCCGTCATGCAACGGCACGGGCGCCGAGAACGGCACGGCCAAGACCGTCTGCCCCGACTGCGGCGGAACCGGCCAAATACAGCGCCAGCAGAATACGCCCTTCGGCTCGTTTATGAATGTGACGACCTGCCCGCGCTGCCACGGCACGGGTGAGATAATAGAGACGCCGTGCAAGGAGTGCGGCGGTTCGGGACGCATACGCAAGGAAGTGACCATCTCCGTCAATATCCCGGCGGGCGTGGACAATGACTCCGTCATATCGCTGCGCGGTCAGGGCGAACCCGGCTTTAACGGCGGGCCTGCAGGAGACCTCTTTGTCATTATTGCGGTCGACAACCACAAGCTGTTTACGCGGGTCGGCGACGACCTGAAGCTCGACATCCCGATTACCTTCGACCAGGCCGCCCTCGGCACGACGCTGACGGTTCCGACACTGAAGGAACGGGTCAAGTACAAGGTCCCCGCGGGCACGCAGCCCGGCACGACCTTCCGTCTGAAAGGAAAGGGCGTGAAATCCCTGCGCGGAGGCAAGACGGGCGACCTCTATATCCGCGTCAACCTCGAAGTGCCGACAAAGCTGAGTTCGGACCAGAAGCAAAAAGTCCGGGAGCTCGGCGAAGCCATCGGCCCCGAAGCCTACGCAAAACGCAAAAAATATTCGGACATAGTGAAGAACTTGTGCGAGAATAAATAAACGGTCTACAGGGTTTTCGTAGCGCTGACCCTGCGCTTCTCGAATATCGCTATTGAACTTATGCCGGCGGATTTCGCGATCCGCTCGGCATTCTGTATATGCGTCCCGATATGCCGCGGGTCGTGGGCGTCCGACGCCGTCGTCACGATAGTCCCGCCGAGCTCCGCGAAACGCTTCACGCGTCCGGCGGGCGGCATCGGGTCCGGCCCGCCCGCGCGCAGGGACGACGTATTGATTTCAATGCCCTGGCCGCGGGAAATCAGCACCCCGAAAATCTCGTCTATCAGCCCGTCAACCTCATCGTTTTGCCCGAGGGGCGGCGTATAGCGATCCACCACATTCAGATGGCCGAGGACGTTGAAGCCATCGAATTCGCGAATGCAGGCGAGCAGGCTCGTATAATAATCTATCTTCGTGTGCAGGAGGCTGCGGCTGCGCTCGTAGGCGTAGGTATGCAGGCCGTAGCCGTCCACGGCGTGAACGGACCCCAATACGAAATCAAAGTCGTAGGCTTCTACCGCCGCGCGGCAGAGTTCGAGCGCGCGCCCCGGTTGCAGCCCGAGTTCTATGCCTGCGGCTATGCGCAGGCGACCCTCGTATTTTTCCTTGACGCGCGCGAGCGCTTCCGCGTAACGCGGGAAGTCGAGTTCGGCCGGCATGTCCGGAAAGAACGGGTCGTAGTGGTCTGTTATCGCGAGGTCCGTCACGCCCGCCGACAGCGCGGCGCGCGCCATTTCGTCCATGGAGACGGGCCCGTTATCGTAGGAAAACCCCGAGTGTGTATGGAAATCTATCATGGGATAATTATACCATGGTATAATGGTTCCATGAGTGAAAAAACATTGATTTTGATTGACGGCAACAGCTTAGTCAACCGCGCGTTCTACGCGATACAGCGGCCGATGGTCACGAAAGACGGCATCTTCACGCAGGGCATTTACGGCTTTGTCTCCATGCTGAACAAACTGCTCGCGGACTATGAACCCGGCTATATCGCGGTCATGTTCGACCGCAGCGCGCCGACGTTCCGGCATGAGGAATACGATGAGTACAAGGCCGGGCGGCGCAAGATGCCGATGGAACTCGCGATGGAGTTCCCGTATTTGAAAGAGGTGCTTGCGGCGCGGAATATCGCCGTCTACGAAATAGACGGCTTCGAGGCCGACGACCTGATAGGCACGGCCGCGAAGCGCGGCGAGGAAGCAGGGCTTGAACCGCTGATTGTGACGGGCGACCGCGACGCGCTCCAGCTCGCGACGGACACGACGAAAATAGTGTTTACGAAGCGCGGCATCTCGGAGTTCGACCTCTATGACGCGGCGGTCATACGCGAGAAATACGGGTTTGGCCCCGAGCTTATCACCGACTACAAGGGCCTGATGGGGGATAGTTCGGATAACATCCCCGGCATTCCCGGCGTCGGCGAAAAGACGGCCGCGAAACTCATCCTTCAGTTCGGGACCGTCGAAAACCTTATCGAACACGCCGACGAAATAGCGAATGAAAAGCTCCGCGAGAAAACCGAAGACTATGCGCAGCAGGCGCTGATGAGCAAACGGCTTGCGACGATAATCACGGATGTGCCGATAGAGATGGACTTTGCGGATATGAGGCTCGAGGAGCCGGACCGGACGGCGCTTGCGGAGATATATACGAAGCTCGAGTTCCGCAGCTTTCTGAAAAAACTCGATTTGCCGGCGGAGGCCGCTTACGCGGCGCGGACTGCCCATGCGGCGGGGCCCGCAAGCGGCGGCGCTCCCGATACTAAACACGCGGCGGCCGCTCCGGCCTATTTCGACGGCGAAGTAGTGAACGCCATCATACGGGACGCTGCCGGGCTCGCTCAGGCGGCCGCCGATATGACGTCGGAGGGACTGCTGGCGCTGAAGGTCTTTGGCGACAACAACCATAAGTCAAAACCGCGGATTGACGGCATCGCCTGCATGACGCGGGAAAACTACTGGTATATCTCTGTTGGCGGCGACGACGGCTTGACAAGCATTTTGGTTGACACGCTCGTGGACGCGGGAACGCGCCTTATCGGCCATGGCCTGCAGCGCGACGTCTACATGCTGCGCGGCGCGTGCGGCGAAAAGGTCGAGAAGATAGAGATAGCGTTCGACTCAGCCGTGTCAAGGTATGTGCTTGACCCGACGGTGAATAACGATTCGCTGAAGCTGCTTGCCGCGTCGTATTTCGGCAGGGAAGTGCGCGATGAGGAAGAGTTTGTGAAGCAGAACGCTCAAATGGATATGCTGTCGGACGCCGTGCAGATTGACGCGGACTATGGCCGGGAATATCTAAGGGCGGTGATTTCACTGATGCCCGTCATGACGGCGGAGATGGAGGCGGGAGGGTTTACGGACCTTTGGGAGCGGGTCGAACGCCCGCTTATCGCGCCGCTCGCCGCAATGGAGAGCGAGGGCTTCACCTTCGACGAAACGGCGCTGGAGGGCGTCGGCGGCGAAGTGGACCGCGGTATCGAGGAATTGACGGCGAGCATTCATGAACTTGCCGGCGAGCAATTCAATATCAACTCGCCGCAGCAGCTCGGCGTTATATTATTCGAGAGGCTCGGGCTGCCGTTCGCGAAAAAGACGCAGCGCGGGTACGCGACGGGCGCGGATATTCTTGAAAAACTCGCCGAGACCTACCCGATTGCCGAGGATATACTCGCGTACCGGACGCTCGCGAAACTGCGCAGTACCTATATCGAGGGCCTCAAGCCCTGTGTCGCGGTTGACGGGAAGATACACGCGCATTTCAAGCAGACGGTGACGGCGACCGGTCGCATCAGCTGCACGGAACCGAATCTGCAGAATATCCCGATACGGCAGGAATTTGGCCGCAGGATACGCAAGGCCTTTATCCCGTCGGATAGCGAACATATATTGATTGGCGCGGATTATTCGCAGATAGAACTGCGCATACTCGCGCATTTCTCCGGGGACCCCGCGCTGCTGGAAGATTTCCGGCAGGGTGCGGACATTCACAAGCGCACCGCGTCGCGCGTGTTCGGCGTACCGGAAGACGGGGTGACGCCGCTCATGCGCAGCGGCGCCAAGGCCGTGAACTTCGGCATCATCTACGGCATGAGCGGGTTCGGGCTGTCCGAAGGGCTCGGCATCACGCGGGGCGAGGCGGAGCGGTATATCGAAGATTATTTCCGCGGCCATCAGGCTGTCAAAAATTATCTTGACGAATGCGTCGAGTCCGCAAAAGAGACCGGCTACGCGGAGACGATAATGGGACGCCGCCGTTTCATACCCGAGATGAACGCGAGCAACCGCAACGTGCGCATGCTCGGCGAACGTCTCGCGATGAATACGCCCCTGCAGGGCAGCGCGGCTGATATTATCAAACTTGCGATGATACGCGTGGCGAAGCTGTTGAAAGAGGCGGGGCTTGCGAGCCGCATTATTCTGCAGGTACACGACGAATTGATTCTCGAAGCGCCCGTAGCGGAAAAGGGCGAAGCGGCCCGTCTGCTCAAAGAGGGCATGGAGGGTGCGATAGAACTGAAGGCGCCGCTGCTCTGCGAAGTCGCGTTCGGGACCGACTGGTTTGAATTGAAATGAAACGGGTCATCGGTATCACGGGCGGCATCGGTTCCGGAAAGAGTGCGGTGACGGGTGAACTGCTCAGCCGCGGCTATCCGGTCATTGACGCGGACGTGATTTCCCGCGAGGTTTCCGGCCCCGGTTCCGCGGCGCTCAAGGAACTCGCGTCGATATTCGGGCCGGAGATAGTGGATGCGGACGGGGCGTTTGACCGCGGAGCCGTGTCGAAAATCATCTTTGCTTCGCCCGAAAAGATGAACCTTTTCAATCATATAATGAAGGGCGCGATAGGGGCGCGCATAGATGAAAAAATTGCGGAATACCGGGCCGCTGCGCCGGAAAGCGCAGCTGCGCCCGTAAAACCGGTTTTTCTGTCGGCGGCGCTGCTCTACGAAGCCGGCTGGGATGCAAAATGTGATGAGGTCTGGCTTGTGACGGCGGACGATGAGATCCGGCTGCGCAGAGCGGCGGACCGGGACGGGGTTCCCGCGGAAAACATACGCGCGCGCATGGCGTTTCAAATCCCGGAGGCCGAAAAGCGCAAAAGAGCCGATGTCACCATCGAAAATAATGGTACGCCGGTCGAGCTGCTTGAGAAAATCAGCGACGCTACGACTGCGTTTTGATCACGGGGATGCCGACCTCAACTAAATAGTTGTCCGGATTGGCTTCCGATATTTCATCGAACAGGAATATGTTATACACCGGCCCCGAAAGGGTCAGGTTGTTCTCTTTCGCGTATGCGGCCATGCGTTCGGGAAGGTCTTTCAGGCTTCCGTAATAGCCGCGCGCAAAACCCGTCAGAAAGAGGCCGGCTTCGCGCCGGTTGATGCCGTCGGGGTCTACCGAGAAGAAGTTTGCCGGCGTATTGGGATTTCTCAAAAAGGTTTCATAGTCCGTAAACAAACCGCCAATCGGATAGCATAAATTGATATTTCGTTCCCGCGCATAGTTGGTGTATTCCAAAAATGGCATATAAAACGAACCTTCCGAGCCGGAAAAATCGTTGGCAGGCCCGATGGAAATCGTCATCTCGGTAAGATATTCCACGGAAATTTTTGTTTCGTCTACGTGAAGCCCGCGGTTCATAATGCGCCTGAGTACCTTCACAATATTCAGCGAACGACGGAGAGAAGCCATTTCGCTTTCAAGCGCTATCTCTTTTTCGGTGATGAATTCAAAGACTTTTTCAGGTGTGCGGTCCTGCGCGACTTCGGTCATCGTCTTGACCGGTACGTTGATTTCGGACAGCGCGATAATGAAGTTTATGGTGATAAGCTGTTGCAGTGTATAATAACGATAGCCGCTTTCCTTGCGGTAGGCGGGTTCAAACAGGCCGAGATCGTCAAAGTACCGTAATGTAGAGGCCTTCACGCCCGAGAGTTCCGCAAATTCCGTGACAGATAGCAGTTGATTATCGTTTTCTTTTAACATAGTATTCCCCCGATAGCATTACATATTTGTCTATATAATAATATGATTTTTCGAAACTTGCAAGTTTGCGGTTA
>JAITEX010000005.1 GCA_031281765.1 Eubacteriales Family XIII. Incertae Sedis bacterium
TTCCTCGCGTGGACGACGACGCCGTGGACGCTCGCGAGCAATGTGGCGCTGACGGTAGGGCCGAATATCGACTATGTGAAGGCCCGCATCAAAGATGGCGCGGAGAACCATGCGGGCAAGGTCGTCTATGTGGCGAAGAAGCTTGCGGACAAGGTGCTTGGCGCGGATACGTATGACGTGTTTGAAACCGTCAAGGGAAGCGCGCTCGAATATATCGAGTATGAACAGCTCATGCCCTTTGTCGATGTATATTCTTACGGAAAGCCGGGCGCGAAAGCGTTTTTCATCACAGTGGCCGACTATGCAACGGATGAAGACGGCACGGGCATCGTGCATACGGCGCCGGCTTTCGGCGAAGACGATTACAATACGGGACGGCGCTATGGCCTGCCCGTTGCGAATCCCGTCGACGAAGAGGGGCATTATACTACTACCCCGTGGCAGGGCCGTTTCGTGATGGCCGAGGGGCTCGATGTGGATATCATCAAATGGCTCGCGAGTGAGGGCAAGCTGTTTTCACGCGAAAAAATTGACCACAACTACCCGTTCTGCTGGCGCTGCGATACGCCGCTGATTTATTACAGCAAGCCGGGCTGGTATATCGAGATGACGAAGCTGAAGGACGAGCTTGTCAAGAATAATAGTTTCGTGCATTGGTTCCCCGACTATGTCGGAGAGAAGCGCTTCGGAAACTGGCTCGAGAATGTGAACGATTGGGCGATTTCGCGGACGCGGTATTGGGGGACGCCGATACCGGTGTGGCGCTGCCCGGACTGCGGCGGGCTGACCTGCGTGGGTTCGCGCGCGGAGTTGCGGGAAAAGGCCATCGAGGAAATTCCGCTGCGCGCGGACGGTGTGCCGGACATCGAGCTGCACCGGCCTTACGTAGACGATATTCATATAAAATGCGATGCGTGCGGCGGCAGGATGGAGCGCATTCCCGAGGTGATGGATTGCTGGTTTGACAGCGGCTCGATGCCGTACGGCCAGCAGCACTATCCGTTTGAGCATGAGGACGAGTTCTACGAGCGCCTGTTCCCGGCGGACTTTATCTGCGAGGGCATAGATCAGACGCGCGGCTGGTTCTATTCGCTCATGGCTATTTCGACGTTTATCGAAAAGGACCGCGTGCGGAAGCCCGGTGAGCGCGCCGCGCAGGATGGCGGGCGGGCCTCCTACCGGAACTGTCTCGTGAACGACCTGATTCTCGACAAATACGGGAAGAAGATGAGCAAGACGCGCGGCAATACGGTAGACCCCTTCGAGATGTTCGACAAATACGGCGCCGACGCGACGCGCTGGTATCTGCTGCAGACGTCTCCAGCCTGGTCGCCGACGAAGTTTGACGAGGACGGGCTTGCCGAGGTGCAGGGAAAGTTTTTCGGCACCCTGCGTAATATCTATCATTTCTTCGTGCTCTATGCGAATCAGGACGGCGTCGACCCGCGTGAGTATGAGGTCGACTATGCATCAAGCCCGGAACTTGACAGGTGGATACTATCGAAGTACGAAAACCTGATTCAAGGCGTCATAGCCGATATGGACAAGTATGACCACATGAAAGCGGCGCGGCGCATTCAGGAATTCACGATAGAAGAGTTTTCGAACTGGTATATCCGGCGCGCGCGCCGGCGGTTCTGGGCCGAGGAGCTGACGGATGACAAGAAATCCGTCTATGCCGTCACCTATGAGATTCTGGCGGGCCTCGCGCGGCTTATGGCGCCGATGGCGCCGTTTATCAGCGATGAGATATATACGAAACTGACGGGTGAGGATAGCGTCCATCTCGCGTTCTATCCCGCGTTTGACGAATCGCTTGTGGATGAGGGGCTCGAGGAGAAGATGGACCTCGTCCGCGTGCTCGTGGGCCTTGGCCGCGGCGCGCGCGAAAAGGAACGCATCAAGGTGCGCCAGCCGCTGCCGGCCGTACTGATTGACGCGAAATACGAGCCGCTTATCGGCGGTATGTCTGACCTTATCAAAGAAGAATTGAACATCAAGGAAGTGCGTTTCCTGACCGATATTGCGGACTATATAGACTTCAGCGTGAAGCCGGATTTCAAAGCCGCGGGGCCGAAGCTCGGCGCGCGTATGAAGGCGTTCGCGGCGTCGCTTGCCAAGGCCGACGCGCCGGCGGTGATAGTGGCCGCGGAGGAAGCGACGGAAGACGAGCCCGCGTATTATTCGCTGACCGGGAACGCTGTGGTGAGCGCGGGAGACGCGCAGGGCAGCCCGGATGAGGTGATTGCGTTTGACCGGAGTTTTCTCGATATTCGCGTCAATGCGAAAGAGGGGTTTGCGGTCGCGATGGAACGGGATGTCTTTGCGATACTCGATACGACGCTGACGGACGAACTGACCGCCGAGGGCATCGCGCGCGAATTTGTCTCAAAGGTGCAGCAACTGCGCAAGCAGGCCGGTTTCGAGATGATGGACACGATTCGCATTGCCTATGACGGCGACGCAGAAGTCGACGCCGTTGTCCGTTCATGGACCGACTATATAATGAAGGAAACGCTTGCGGTGACGCTTATCTCCGAAAAGGACGCCGACGCAAAGAAATATGATTTAAACGGGCACGAGACGGCGTTGCTCGTAGAGAAAATCTGAGAAGAAAGCGGCTGCGCCGGGCAACATGATTTTTGGCGGCGACGCCGCAAGCGAAATGGCCGGAGGTGAAATAGCTATGGCTCAATTCTATATCGTCGACGCATTTGCGACGGAGCCCTTCGGCGGCAATCCCGCCGGAGTGGTCTGGCTCGGCGACGCTGAGTTCCCGAATGAGGACTCAATGCGGCGGCTTGCGGCGGAATTCCGCTATTCGGAAACCGCATTTGTGCGGCGCGCCGCGCCTCTATCTGGCATATTTGAGACGCGCTACTTCACGCCGGTAAGCGAAGTGGACCTCTGCGGCCATGCGACCATCGGCGCCTTTGCCGCTTTGCTCGAAGCTGGCGCGGTAGGCGATGGGGGTTCCTGCACGAACAGGACGAAGGCCGGGGACCTCGCGATAAGCGTCACGGACGGCTGCGTCTGGATGGAGCTCGGCGCGCCGAAGCTGCTCGGCGCGGTTCCTGACAATGATGAACTCTATAGCATAATGGGCGCCGCGCGGAGCGAAGGCGCCGTAGCGCCTATGGTATCGGCGGGCCTGCCGGATATTTTGCTGCCCGTTACGGACGAAGCCGCCCTCGCCGCGCTGAACCCGGATTTCGGCGCGCTTGCCGAACTGTCGGAACGGCTCGACGTGGTTGGCGTACACGCCTTTACCACGGACGCACAGGACGGGCGCGTGCATACGCGGAACTTCGCGCCGCTTGTCGGCATCGATGAGGAAGCGGCGACGGGTACGTCAAGCGGCGCGCTTGCGTATCATCTCTACCGCGAGGGCCTGCTGCCGGACGGTGGGGAAATCACCTTTATTCAGGGCGAGGCAATGGGACGCCCGTCTGAAATCGTCGCGCGCGCCGGGGATAGGGTCTATGTGGGCGGCCGCGCCGTCCTGCTCGCGAAAGGTGAGTTGCTGTGAACTATACGCTCGCGCTATGCCAATTCGCCACTTCGTTCGATAGGGAAGTTTCCCGGGCTAAAGCCGCGGACTTTGTCAGCCGCGCGGCCGCGAACGGCGCCACCGTCGTATCCCTTCCCGAGATGTGGAACTGCCCCTATGAGAACAAATACTTTCGCGAATACGCGGAGCCGGCGGACGGCGGGACCGTCGCGTTTATGTCCGCGCTCGCGCGGGACTGCGGCGTCTATCTCATCGGCGGCTCCATACCAGAACTCGCCGGCGGCAAACTCTATAATACCTGTTTCATCTTCGGGAAAGACGGCGCGCTGATAGGGAAGTTCAGCAAGATGCATATGTTCGATGTGGCCATTGAAGGTGGCGTGACCTTCAAGGAGTCGGCGACGTTGACGCCGGGGCGGAGCCTGACCGTCGTGGATACGGATTTCGGCGGAATCGGCGTGGCCATCTGCTATGACCTGCGCTTCCCGGAGATGTTCCGCGCGATGGCGGACGCGGGCGCGCACGTAGTCGTAGCGCCGGCCTCGTTCAGCCTTGCGACGGGAGAGGCGCATTGGGATATTATAATGAAGGCGCGCGCCGTAGACGAACAGATATATGTTGCGGCCTGTTCCCCCGCGCGCGACCCTGCCGCGCCGTATCAGGCTTTCGGCCACTCCTGCATCGCGGACCCGTGGGGACGGTTTATCGCCTACGCGGGTACGGACGAAACAATAGTCAGCGGCGTCATCGACCTCGATTATATGGAAAAAGTCCGCCGCCAGATCCCCGTCCGCAACCAAAGAACGCGGGATTAATACATAATAAAATTTTTTTATTAAAATTTTCACAAATAAACCGCGCTTTTGTGGTATCATGACAATACAAAATCGAAGGAAATCCTGAAGCTCGCGTGTGGCCGGCTATTTATCCTTCTGTTTCATACAAGGGATGCCCTGTCGCGGGGTGGCTGTCGGGCCGGCTTGACCGGATGGCAAAGGCTCTGCGCGGACAACCCACTTATCAGGAGATAAGGTATGAATTGTCGTCTCACGGTTCTTCGGGATTTCCTTATTGTCCGTATCGCTTGGTTTTCGGGCATGTCCCGAAAGTCTTTCCTGCAAGTTATAAAAAGTTAGAGAGAAGCCTGAGGAGAATCATATGCTGAAACCCGCGGAAATACTTGAAACGAGCATAGACGTAGGAGTGAAGAAGGCCGGGAGCGGTTTCCTCTCACTCGCGGTACTCGGTTTTCTCGCGGGAGCTTTTATCGCGTTTGCGGCTGAGGGCAGCACTATGGCGGCATATAATCTGCTCGCGGACGGCGCGACGTTCGGGCTCGGACGCGCGCTTGCGGGCGCCTTGTTTGCGGTCGGGCTGATGCTCGTGGTGCTCTGCGGCGGCGAACTCTTTACGGGGAATATGCTCATCATCGGAAGCGTGGCGCGGCGTCGCGTCAACGTCTCCGCTTTGCTGCGAAATTGGGGCGTCGTATACGTCTTTAATTTCGCGGGCGCGCTCTTTATCGCGTGGCTCATGTCAGAGACGGGGCTGTTTCACAGCAGCGGCGATCTGCTCGGCGCGGTAACCGTAAAAATCGCGGCGGGCAAGACGGGGCTCGCATGGCATAGCGCCTTTATCCTCGGCATACTCTGTAACTGGCTCGTGTGCCTCGGCGTATGGCTGTCCTACGCGACGGACAGTATGGCCGGCAAGATGCTCGGCATATTCTTCCCGATATGGCTGTTTGTCACGTCGGGTTTCGAACATAGCATTGCGAATATGTATTATATCCCGGCCGGGTTGTTCGCCAAACTCACTCCGGATTTTCTGAACGCGGCGCTCTCCGCGGGCGTTTCGCAGAGCGCGGCGGATGGGCTGACCTGGGGCTCATTTTTCACGGCGAATCTGCTGCCGGTGACGCTCGGAAATATTATCGGCGGCGCGGTATTCGTATCGATGGCCTATACGCTCGCGTATCGGGGCGGCAAGACAAAGTCAGGGGAAGTATCGAAAGGATTGCAAAAAGCGCAAAAAACGGACGAGATGCATGACCGGACACAAATCGGGTAAATACAAAGAAACGAAGATATATACGACAACGGCAGGCGCCGAGGCGGTGAGCGCGGTACTGCTCGGGCTCGGGGTAAACGGCGTGGCGATTTCGGACCGCGCCGATATTGAGGCCGTGCTTGCGCACGGGGATGAAACCGTATGGGCGTTCCCGGAACTGTCCCTGCCGGTAAACAGGGAGCGACCGGACGAAGTAATCGTCACCTATTATACGACGGACGATGAGGAGGGCGACGCGCTGATTGCGCGGGTGCGCACGGAACTGATGAAGCTGAAAGCCGGGGAGCAGTACGGTGATTACGGCGCGGACGCGGATTTCGGGCGGCTGTATGCCGAAACTGAGGAGGTCGGCGACGAATGGAAGACGAAATGGAAGGACTATTTCAAGCCGTTCCGGATGACGGACCGCTTTGTGATTTGCCCGCCATGGGAAGCGGCGGGTGATGCCGGTAATGAGAATCCGGGCGCGGAGATCATCGTGATAGACCCCGGCATGGCATTCGGTACGGGTACGCACGAGACGACAGCGATGTGCGGGGAGACGCTTGAGAAGGTCATCGACGCGTCAAGTATGGTACTTGACATCGGCACGGGCTCCGGCATCCTCGCTATAATAGCGGCGAAGTGCGGCGCGCGTTCCGTGATAGCGATAGATATTGATGATGACGCGCTACGCTCGGCTTCCGAGAATGTGAAACGGAACGACGTTGAACAGACGATAGAATTGATAAAGGGCAATATCACCGTGCCGGAGGTATGCGAGCTGCTTGTCCCGCCAAACGGGGAAGGGCGCTTCGGCGTGATATGCGCGAATCTGACGAGCGGCATACTGAAGCGGATTCTGCCGTACATAGCGGATCTGCTCGCGAAAGACGGAAAGCTCATACTTTCCGGCATCCTTGAGACGGAGCGGGGCGATATGCTCAGCGCGATTGCGGACTGCGGCATGAAAGTTTCTCTTGAGAAAACGCGCGGCGAGTGGTTGATGCTATGCGTAGATTCTTGATTGACGCCTCGTGCGTGACGGAAGGGCGTATCATCGTCCGCGACACCCGGGAACTGCATCATATGAAGCATGCGCTTCGCCTGAAAGAAGGCGCGGAGGTACTGCTTTCGGACGGGTCGGGGAAGGAATACTTCTCGCGGCTTGTCCGGTACGATGACGCGGCCGCGGTATTCGAGACGCTGTACGAGCGCGCCGCGACGGCCGACCCCGAAACGAAAATCACCTTGTTCCAATGCTTGCCGAAGCAGGGCAAGATGGAGCAAATCATACAAAAAGCCACCGAACTTGGCGTATTCCGAGTCATCCCCGTTTTGTCGGAGCGCAGCGTGCCACGGCCGCAGAATATGGACGCCAGGGTTTCGCGGTGGCGGCGCATAGCAGAAGAGGCGTCCAAGCAGTCCGGCCGCGGGCGCGTGCCGGAGGTTGCGGACGGCATCGGCATAGCGGAGGCGCCGGCGGCGGCCGGGGGAGGCATACTTCTTTTTCCGTATGAAGGCGAACGAAAGACGAGCATTAAAAACGTATTGCGCAGTTTAGATAAGGACGCTCAGGCGGAGATAGCTTTGATAATAGGGCCCGAGGGCGGATTTTCGGAGCGGGAGGCCGCGGCGCTGATTCAGGCGGGCGCGCGCGCCTGTTCGCTCGGACGGACCGTTCTTCGCACGGAGACGGCGGGTCCGGCGGCCATCGCGATGATAGTATATGAACTCGAACTTGACCGGGCGCGTCCGGAAACGGAATGATGAGATACGGAAAAATGTCGGAGACGCGATGACAAAACGCATAGCTTTTTATACGCTCGGCTGCAAAGTGAACCAATATGAAACGGAGAAGCTGCGCGAGAGGTTCGCGGCTCTCGGTTTTTCCGTTGTGCCGGAAACGGAGGCGGCTGACGTATACGTCATCAATTCCTGCACGGTCACGGGCATAGCCGACCGTAAATCACGCAATTTCGCGCGCCGGGCGAAGAAGTTGAATCAGGACGCTCTCGTCGTAATGGCGGGTTGTTACGCGGAGACTTCGGCCGCTGAACTTGCGCATATGCCGGAAATAGATATGCTCGCCGGGACCTTCGATAAAGAAAGCCTGCCGGAGAAGGTAAGCGGTCTGCTCGGAAGGAATGCGGCGGCGGCGCGGGCCGAACCCCCGGGAGCCGGCGAAGGGAAAATCCCCGGTAACGCGGCGAGCCGGACGCGCGCCTACCTGAAAATCGAAGACGGCTGCGACCGGTATTGCGCCTACTGCGTGATTCCCTACGCTCGCGGCGCGGTCAGAAGCCGGCCGATGAGTGAATTGCTTGATGAAGCCGGGGCGCTTCTGAGCGCCGGCTATAAAGAAATAATCTTGACAGGCGTCAACGCCGCTCTCTACGATGACGGCGGCCGGGACCTGATAGCGCTCATAAACGCCATTGCGGCGCTTCCCGGGGATTTCCGGCTGCGCCTCAGCTCGCTTGAGCCCACGACGGTAAACGCGGATTATGCGCGGCGCCTGATACAGACAGAGCGGCTCTGTCCGCATCTGCACCTCTCGCTTCAGAGCGGCAGCGATGCAGTGCTCGCCGCGATGGGGCGAAATTATACCATGCGGGATTACCGGGATATAACCCGTGTGCTGAAAGAGCGCGACCCGCTTTTCGGATTGACGACGGATATTATCGTCGGGTTTCCGGGCGAGACGGAAAGCGATTTTCAGCGCAGCGTGGAAGCGGTGAGGGAAATCGGGTTTTCTCATGTACACGTATTTCGCTACTCGAAACGGCCGGGTACGCGCGCCGCAGAGATGCCGCATCAGATTCCCGAATTTATCAAAAGGCAGCGCAGTGACCTGCTTATGGCCGAGGCAGCCGCCGCGGCCGCGGCGTACCGCGCGAAATGCCGCGGTTCGGTTCGTCAGGCGCTCGTGCTCGGCGCCGCGCCGGACAGTGTATCGGGCGCCGCCGTAGAATTTTCAGCCAGCGCCGCGCGCGATACGGCAAGGCCCTCCTCCCCCGCCGGAGCAAACCGGCTTCTGCGCGCGCTGACCGACATCGGCGTTGAAACGAACAGCGCCGGAAGCGCGGAACTCGCAAACACCTTTATCTCCGTTATCTTATAGCTTTCGCATACGGGACATAAAAGGGGCCGTTACCGGTTTCTTTTGAGAAAAGGGATTGCTATATAGTCCCTTTCAGCCTTTTATAATGACTGTTTTCCGGCAGCTTCGGATAATAAAATAGTCCGTAAGGGATTCAAACTATGAATTATTCGGATACGAACAGAGAAAATTTTGATTTTGCAAAGATTGGCCGCGAAATAAAAGCTGAGCGCGAACGGCGCGATTGGACGCGTGAACAGGCGGCTGTCCGGCTCGATATTTCCGAGAGCTATTTGAAAGCGATAGAAAACAACGGCTGCGCGCCGGGATTTCAGCTTTTTTACCGGATTATGACGCTGTTTAGAATCAGTGTGGACAAATATTTCTTCCCCAACGCGGCTACGGATAATAAGAGCCGCGATGCGTCGCTCTATCTGCGCGCGGCTGGCCTGCTTCGCGAACGGGAGGCGGGCGAACTCTATGTGCTTATCTCCGCGATGGACAGCATGGATGCGCTGAAAAAGAAAACGGACGATGAAGAGGGGCCGTTGCCGACCGCGGAAGAAGGCGTTCTTTAAAGCGACAAATTGCGGTATAATAGAGGCGTAAAGGAGAAACGCGATGTCTTGTATTTTTTGTAAAATAGCACAGAAAGAGATTCCTTCGGATATTGTCTATGAAGATGAGGAAATCGTCTGCTTTCGGGATCTCGAGCCGCAGGCTCCCGTCCACGTACTTATTATTCCCAAAAAACACTACGAATCGCTCGACAGCGTCACAGAGTCGGGCGAGGACAAGGAACTGCTCGGCCACCTGATGGCCAAGGTCCACGTGATAGCCGCGCGGCTCGGCCTCGAGAACGGCTACCGCCTCGTGAACAACTGCGGCGAGGACGGAATGCAGACGGTAAAGCATCTGCACTTTCATTTGCTGGGTGGGAGGCAGATGGGGTGGCCACCTGGCTGATGAGCCGCCTGTTTTGCCCACAGCGTCGTTGCTCCCTCGCTCAAGTCGCTTACGTACTTCAAGTACGCCGCGCTCCTTTCGCTCAGGTGCGCCTCGCTGTGAACAAAACATTTCGGCTCATATATGAGAGGTGGCCTGTTTTGCCCCTGCCTTCGTTGCTCCTCATGCTCGCTCGCTCACGTACGTCAGAGTACGTTGCGCTCGTCTCGCATTCGGTGCGCCTTGGCAGGAACAAAACATTTCGGCTCATACATGAGAGGCGGCCTGTTTTGCGTACGGGCGTCTTGAAATTCCGGCGCAAATAGGGTATGGTAAAGAGGTACGTATTGACGTGCATTAAACGTATGGTTTAGCAAATTTTTATCAATCACAACTGTATACACAGGAGGGCAAAGATGAGCAGAGAAGTTGTTATCGTGAGCGCTGCGCGCACCGCAGTGGGTTCGTTCGGGGGTTCGCTGAAGGATATTCCGGCGGCGCAGCTCGGCGGAGTAGTTATCAAAGAAGCCGTGAAGCGCGCGGGAATCGATCCGGCGGCGGTGGACGAGGTCGTTTTCGGCAATGTCCTGCAGGGCGGGCTTGGACAAAACGTGGCGCGTCAGGCGATGATCGCGGCCGGTATTCCCAAAGAAGTCCCCGCGATGACGCTGAACAAGGTCTGCGGCAGCGGCCTGCGCACCGTCAGTCTCGCGGCTCAAATTATCAAAGCCGGCGACGCGGACATCGTGGTTGCGGGCGGCACGGAAAATATGAGCGCGGCCCCGTATGTCGCTCCGAACGTACGCTGGGGCGCGCGGATGGGCGACACGAAGCTCATCGACATGATGGTGCATGACGGCCTGACGGACATATTCAACAAGTATCATATGGGGATCACCGCGGAGAATATCGTGGAGCAGTGGGGGCTTACGCGCGACCAGCTCGACGAGTTTGCCGCTTCCTCGCAGCAGAAGGCCATCGCCGCTATCAAGGGCGGCAAGTTCAAAGAGGAAATCGTCCCCGTCGAGATACCGCAGCGCAAGGGCGACCCCGTCATCTTCGATACGGACGAATTTCCGCGTGACGGCGTAACAAAGGACGGCATCTCCGGCCTGAAGCCCGCGTTCAAAAAGGACGGCGCGGTAACGGCGGCGAATTCCTCGGGTATCAATGACAGCGCAGCCGCGGTCATCGTTATGTCAAAAGAAAAGGCCGACGAACTGGGTCTTGAGCCGCTTGCGACCATCAAGTCCTACGCGTCCGCGGGCGTTGACCCGACCATCATGGGTATCGGCCCGGTTCCGGCGTCAAAGAAAGCGCTTGACAAGGCTGGCCTGACGGTCGCGGACCTTGACCTCGTCGAAGCGAACGAGGCGTTTGCGGCTCAGGCGGTTGCGGTCTGCAATGACATAGGTTTCGACCCCGAAAAGACGAATGTGAACGGCGGCGCCATCGCCATCGGTCATCCTATCGGCGCTTCGGGTTGCCGCATTCTCATTACGCTTCTCTATGAGATGAAGCGCAGAAACTCGAAGTACGGCCTCGCCACGCTCTGTATCGGCGGCGGTATGGGTACGGCGCTTGTCGTGGAGAGATAAAATAATTTTAAAAAATACAAAAAATTAACAGAAAATAATGCTTGATTTGATAGCGGCAGTTGTGATATACTATTAGACTGCCGCTAAGTATGTTGTCATGGCAAAACTTAGCTGTTATTACCCTTGTAAACGGGGGTAAATTATACCGTTAATATTAATTCTGCATAAGGAGTGATGAATATGCCCGAACCAGTCAAATATGGTCGCAAGACCCGCATGAGCTACTCAAAAATTCACGAAGTTGCAGAGATGCCGAATCTGATTCAGATTCAGACCGAGTCGTACAATTGGTTTGTAGGAGAGGGGCTCAGGGAAGTCTTTGCCGATATTTCCCCCATCAAGGATTACGCGGGAAATCTCATATTAGAATTTCTGGATCACAAGCTGAATACGCCGGATGATCCTCCAAAATATAATCAGGAAGAATGTAAGGAGCGCGACGCCACCTACGCGGCGCCGCTGAAGGTCATGGTCCGCCTCATCAATAAGGAGACGGGCGAGCTGAAAGAACAGGAAGTCTTTATGGGCGACTTTCCGCTCATGACCGAAAAAGGTACCTTTATATATAACGGCGCGGAACGCGTCGTCGTGTCGCAGCTTGTCCGCTCTCCCGGACCGTATTACGATATGCTGCGCGACAAAAACGGCAACAAGCTTTACAGCGCCCAGGTCATACCGAACCGCGGCGCGTGGCTTGAGTACGAGATGGATTCAAACGGCATCCTCTACGTCCGCGTGGACCGTACGCGCAAGACGCCTATCACGGCTTTCCTGCGCGCGCTCGCGAGCTGCGTCGTTGAATTCACTGTCGAGAAGAAAGAAGAATCCGCGTCCGTGGTGGAACGGCTTATCGCCGAAGGCATTATCCGCGCCGAGGACAAGAACAAGGTGTTCACGCAGGCGGGAGAGGACGGCGCGAAGCTGCCGCCGGTCCCGGGCGTCTACACGCTTTCGCTGCGCAAGACGCCGCAGGAGATAGGAAAGATTCTCGTCAGCGGGCCCGATGACAAGGATGACCCGAGCTATTACGGGATTTGTGAAGATATGCTGCGTCGCGGCGGCAATGAGGAAATACTCGCGCTCTTCGGCGAAGAGGAAATACTGCTGAAGACCTTGGAAAAGGACAGCGCGACGTTCGATTATGAAAGCGGCGTCAAGGAGATATACAAGAAGCTCCGTCCGGGCGACCCGCCGACGATGGACAACGCGAAGAACCTTTTCGACTCCCTGTTCTTTGAAGTACGGCGGTACGACCTCGCGAAGGTCGGCCGGTATAAATATAATAAGAAGCTCGGTCTCGGCACGAGGCTTATCGGCCTGACCGCCGCCGAAGACGTGATCGGCCCGTCCACGGGTGAGATTTTCGTGAGCGCGGGTGAGGAGATAGACCGCCGGGCGGCGCAGGCCATCGAAAACGCGGGCGTCAGAAGCGTTACGGTCTACAGCAAAAGAGAGGGTGAAGAGAATACCCTCTGCGTCGTTATCGGCAATAATTTTGTCAATACGAGGGACTACCTCGATAAGGATTGGGAATGGGCCGAAGACCTCAAGGCGCTCGGCATTCCGGAGAAGTCCTACTATCCGGCGCTGATGCGCGTCCTCGGCGAGGGAGAGGAACTGAAGAAGCAGAAGGGCGAATACGAGGACTATATACGCCGTTCGCTGACAAATTCCGAAATCAAGGGCCAGCTTTTGCCGAAGCATATACTGAAAGACGACATCATCGCGACGATAAGCTATATGCTGAATTTAAGCCACCGCATCGGTTCGACGGACGACATCGACCATCTCGGGAACCGGCGCGTGCGCACGGTCGGCGAACTGCTGCAAAACCAGTTCCGCATCGGCCTCGCGCGTATGGAGCGCGTGGTCAGGGAACGCATGACGATACAGGACGTCGAGGTTTCGACGCCGCAGGCGCTCATGAATATCCGGCCCGTGACGGCTGCCGTAAAGGAATTCTTCGGCAGCAGCCAGCTTTCGCAGTTTATGGACCAGAATAATCCTTTGGCCGAGCTGACGAACAAGCGGCGGCTTTCGGCCCTCGGGCCCGGCGGTCTGTCCCGCGAACGCGCGGGTTTTGAGGTGCGCGACGTGCATCACTCCCATTACGGGCGCATCTGTCCCATAGAAACGCCGGAAGGACCGAATATCGGCCTTATCGGTTCGCTTACGACCTACGGCCGCGTCAACGAATACGGGTTTATCGAAACGCCGTACCGGAAAGTCGACAAGGAGACCGGCGTGGTGACGGAGCAGATAGACTATCTGACCGCCGACGATGAGGAGATGCTCATTATCGCGCAGGCAAACGAGCCGCTTGACAGCAAGGGCAAGTTTGTGAACAAGCGCGTCGCGTCCCGGGGCGCGGGCGGCGAAATCGACCTCGTGCCGCGCGAGCTGATCGACTATATGGACGTGTCGCCGAAGCAGGTCGTGTCCGTCGCTACGGATATGATCCCCTTCCTCGAAAATGACGACGCGAACCGCGCGCTTATGGGTTCGAATATGCAGCGCCAGGCTGTGCCGCTTCTCGTTACGGAGGCGCCCATTGTCGGGACGGGCATGGAATATACGGCGGCCCGCGACAGCGGCGTCGTGGTGCTCGCAAAGACAAGCGGCGTCGTCGAGTATGTCGACGCGGATACCATCAAAATCCGCAAGGACAAGACGGGCATCGTCGTGGACGAAGAGAAATTGCGCGCCGAGGTAGCGAAGCTCACGCAGAAGAACGAAAAGTGGGAAGAAGAAAAGACGGACAAGTCCGCGGAACGCAATATGCTCGAGCATCAGCTGAAGGACCGGACGAAAGAGGCGGATGATATTCGCGGCAAGCTCGCGGACATCGATGTCAAATTGGAGCGGTTGAAAAAGCCGATTGAAACGCTGAAAGCGAAACTGAAAAAGACCGAATCGGAAGAAGAAAAGGCGAAAATAGACGCTGAGATAGAGGCGAAAAAGGAAAAGAACAAGGAAAAAGAAAAGAACTTCAAGAAAGACATACGCGCCTTTACGAAGCGCCTTGAAGAACTCGAAAACACCGAAGACGCCGCGGTAATTCAAAAAAAGGTATCCGCTCTGACGAAGCGCATCAAGGCGCTCGAGGCGAATATCGAAGAAACCGCCGCCGAAATAAAGACGCTCAGCGACAAGCTCGCGGTTGCGGAGGCGGACGGCGCTCTGGAAGTATACGACCTGCTGAAGTTCAAGCGTTCCAACCAGGGTACCTGCGTCAATCAGCGCCCCATCGTAAAACGCGGTGAGCGGGTTGAGGAAGGCGAGGTCATCGCGGACGGCCCCTCGACGGACGAGGGCGAAGTGGCGCTCGGCAAGAACCTGCTTATCGGGTTCATGACGTGGGAGGGCTACAACTACGAGGACGCCATCATTCTGAACGAGCATATGATAATGGACGATGTGCTGACGTCGCTTCATATAGAAGAATATGAGGCGGAAGCGCGCGATACGAAGCTCGGCTCCGAGGAAATCACGCGCGACATACCGAACGTCGGCGACGACGCGCGGCGCGACCTCGACGAGGAAGGCATTGTCCGCATCGGCGCGGAAGTTACCTCGTACGACATACTCGTCGGCAAAGTGACGCCGAAGGGCGAAACGGAACTGACGGCCGAAGAACGCCTGCTGCGCGCGATATTCGGTGAGAAAGCGCGCGAAGTACGCGACACCTCGCTGAAGGTGCCGCACGGTGAGACGGGCATCGTGGTCGACATCAAGACCTTCAGCCGTGAGAACGGCGACGAGCTTTCGCCCGGCGTGAACAAGCTCGTACGCGTCTATATCGCGACGAAGCGCAAGATAAGCGTCGGGGACAAGATGGCCGGACGGCACGGCAACAAGGGCGTCATTTCACGGATTTTGCCCGAGGAAGATATGCCGTTCATGGAGGACGGTACGCCGCTTCAGCTCATGCTGAACCCGCTCGGCGTCCCCTCGCGTATGAACGTCGGCCAGGTGCTTGAAGTCCACCTCGGTCTCGTCGCGCACAAGAAGGGCTGGTACGTGAGTACGCCCGTATTCGACGGCGCGAGCGAAAAGGACATCATACAGCTGCTGAAGGAATGCGACTATCCCGAAAGCGGGAAGCTGCGCCTGCGGGACGGCAGGACGGGGGAATATTTCGACAACCCCGTCACGGTCGGCTATATGTATATGTTGAAGCTCCACCATCTTGTAGACGACAAGATACACGCGCGGAGCACGGGCCCGTATTCGCTCGTCACGCAACAGCCGCTCGGCGGTAAGGCGCAGTTCGGCGGCCAGCGTTTCGGAGAAATGGAGGTCTGGGCGCTCGAAGCCTACGGGGCGGCCTATACGCTGCAGGAGATACTGACGGTGAAGTCCGACGACATTGTCGGGCGCGTCAAGACGTACGAAGCCATCGTCAAGGGCGATAATATCCCCGAGCCGGGCATCCCCGAGTCCTTCAAGGTCCTCATCAAAGAGATGCAGAGCCTCGGGCTTGACGTAAAGGTGCTCAGCGAGGACGATGAGGAAATAGAGCTGAAGGAATATATCGACCTCGGCGTGTCCTCCGGCATCGAACGCATGATTTCGACGGAGAAGTTTACGCTTGACGACGACGATGAATACTACACATTCGACGACGATGACGACGAGGAGGATGTTGATATACCGGAGGATGACATTGACGTCGACGCCGACATCATCGACCTTGAAGAAGATGTCGTGGAAATTGAGGAATAAACAGGGAGGGCTGACATTTGAATTATAATGAACTGAACAATTTTGAAGCGTTGCAGATCAGCCTCGCGTCTACCGAAAAGATACTGAGCTGGTCGAAGGGCGTCGTTACGAAGCCCGAGACAATCAACTACCGGACGTTGAAGCCCGAAAAGGACGGATTGTTCTGTGAAAAGATATTCGGGCCGACGAAGGATTGGGAATGCCACTGCGGCAAGTACAAGCGCATCCGGTACAAGGGTATCGTCTGCGACCGCTGCGGCGTCGAAGTGACCAAGGCGAAAGTCCGGCGCGAGCGCATGGGCCATATAGAGCTTGCCGCCCCGGTTTCGCATATCTGGTATTTCAAAGGGATACCGAGCCGCCTCGGCCTCGTGATGGAAATCTCGCCGAAGGAGCTTGAAAAAGTCCTGTATTTCGCGGCCTATATCACGCTCGACCCGGGCAATACGCAGCTTGCGGTCCAGGACCTTTTGACCGAGGACGAGTTGCGGTACTTGAAAGAGGGTTATATCGTAACGGACGCGGGCAACAGTGTGCTGCAGGTCGGCGATGTGATCAGCGATGACAACTA
>JAITEX010000019.1 GCA_031281765.1 Eubacteriales Family XIII. Incertae Sedis bacterium
AACCGCCCGTAGGTCACCGAGTGCCCGTTCGCCTCAATTATGATGAGCATGGTCGCAAACTGCCATAGCTGGACCGCCTGCCAGAAATCCTGCGGAGGCCCCTCTGCAATCTGCCGGCAATTCGCGGCGATGGTGAGCAGCTCGGACTTCCGGACGAGGTCCGTTTCCGCTTCGGCCATTTCGGCCGCAAGCTCTCCGTAGCGTTCAATCCATATCTTCACCCCGTCAAGCATAATAAGCTCGGCGCGGTAAAATTCAGACCTCTCGACCCCGCCCGGCAGCGCGGCGTCTACCTCCGCCATGCGCTCCCTCACTTCCGCGCGAATCCCGCCGAAACCGACACGCAGCAGCTTCGCATAATCAACGCAGATATGCCCCACGCCCGCGTAGAGGAACAGGCTTTCAAGAAGCACGCCCTTTCCGAGGTGCGAACCCTGGCGTTCTTTTTCCGTATAATTTGAAAGGCCCGCCTCGGAAACCGTCCTGCCCTTCCATTTCGGCGCGAGCGCGCGCAGGGCGTTCTTTGTTTCCCCGGATATGACATAGCGGTCGTTCTTGCGATCCTCCATGGGGCGCTCGTCAAATTCCTCAATCAGCCAATCGATTGAGAACTCAGGATACACCGGAGCGCAGTTCGGGGGCGCCGCAAGCTCCCCGACAAGCAGTTCATCCGGCCAAATGCGAATGGGGTAGTCCGAGAGCACATCCCGCAGCGTCAGGGCCCATTTGATGTTCTGCGCGTAGGCCGCGTATTTCTCGAAGCCCCCGGTCACAATGCGCGCGCGCGTCTCGTCGCAGCCGGAATCGGTATCTTTGAGCCACTTCAGCAGCTTGTTGACACGCGGAAACGGGGACGGTTCACCGGTGAGCCCCGATATGCCGATACCCCACTCCTTGTCCCACGGCTCGACAGCGAGCGGCGGGTTCTGCGGAGCCTTTAAGACGTCTCTATTCGCTTCCATCTCCATTGCCTCCTTCGTATAGCAACGAATCCTGATTCTATTATTATATGATCAATTTGTTCGAAGAACCGGCTTCTACGGGAATATCGCAGGTGTCTTGCACTAATTCTTTCAAATATAATAACCGCGGCTCCCACACCTCCCGGTCGGGCGTCTCATAGCCATCCATCAGGTAGGGGCGTGAGAGCGTGGCATATTTTTCGGTACCCATCTTGCGGTAGGGCAACAGCTGGTACTGAATCACCGCGCTGCCGAGTTCCTCTTTGATATAACGGGCAATCGCAAGTATTTCTTCATCGGAGTCGTTGATTCCCGGCACGACCGGCGTCCTGATGACGAGCGGCTTGCCGAGGGACGCGACCATCTTCATATTCTCCAGTATACGCGCATTGTCCGCGCCGATATATTTTTTGTGCTTCTCCCCATCCATCATCTTGATGTCCGTAATAATTAAATCCGCATATTCGCAGACGGCCCTCGCGTGCCCGGGCGCTCCGCAAAGAGCGGTTTCCGCGCAGGTCCCGATGCCCGCGTCCTTGCAGGCTTTCAGCAGAAGTGCGCAGAACTCCCACTGCATAAGGATCTCGCCCCCGTTCAGCGTCACGCCGCCGCCGCTGCGTTCATAGAAGCTGCGGTCCTCCTCAATTACGGCCATCAGCTCGGGGACGGTCATATCCCTGCCCCATACCATAATGGCGCGGCCGGGACATACCTCCGCACATTTCAGGCAGCCGTCACAATATTCATCCTGCATGACGCGCAGGAGAATCCCGTTCCCGTCGAAGAGAATCGGCGAAGCGTCCCGGCGCGGGCAGGCCTTGAGGCACCATCCGCATTTTTCACGGCTCATGCACCTGCCGGGATAGACGCCTATTTCGGGTTCCGCCGCCATACCCTCCGGATTGCTGCACCAGAGACACGAAAGCGGGCAGCCCTTGAAAAATATCTCCGTCCGGATACCCGGCCCGTCGTGAATCGTGTATTTCTGTATATTATAGACGAGACCGCTCGGCTCGCCGTTTTTCCTCCTCATAGTGGACACAAAGGGGACGTTCTTTTTTGTGTCCGGTGTCAACCTTCTCCCCAGCTGCTCTTGCCAAAGTCCCGTGTCGCGACGCCGCAGGGGTCTACGATGGTCGCCCCGCCTTCGACAGCGAGGGTCTGCCCCGTCACATATCCCGATTCGTCCGAAGCGAAGAAGAGGACCGCCGCGGCGATTTCGTCCGGCGAGGCCGGCCGCGCAAGCGGCAGGAAGCGCGTGAGTATTTGCAGCGCCTCTTCCGCGCTCTCGCCTATGCCCCCTTCGCCCATGGAATGTATCAGCATATCCGTGGCGGTCGCGCCGGGGGCGATGACATTGGAGCGGATCCCGTATTTTCCGTAATCGAGCGCAATGGATTTGCTCATGCCTATCATGCCCGCCTTTGTGGTGGAATAGGCCGTCATCGCGGGAATGTTCATCAGCCCCGCAAGCGATGAAACATTTATGATGGATCCCTTGCCCTGTTTCATCATCTGCGGAAGCGCGTGGCGTATCATATAGAACGTCCCGTTGATATTCGTGGAAATGACCGCGTCCCATGTTTCGAGCGGTATCTCATGCGCAAGGCCGGCGGGGTCTATCCCCGCATTGTTTACGAGCACGTCCAGGCTGCCGCCAAAGCGAACGGTCTCGTCCACCATCCGACCCGCGTCATCGTAATTTGTGATGTCTCCGACGACGTAGGAAACCGCGCCTTCCGGAAACTGCGCGGAAAAGTCCCGCAAAACATTTTCCCGGCGCCCGGTAATGACCACCCTGGCGCCTTCCGCCACAAAGAGTTTCGCCGTCGAAGCCCCTATTCCGCTGCCGCCGCCTGTTATCAGCGCGGTCTTTCCCGCAAGTCTATCCATGACGTCCTCCTATTCTATATCGTTCCATTCCCATTCCATGCCGCCGAGAATCACGTTTGCGTTCATCCTGTTGCTCTTCCGGAGCTTTGCCGTGAAAAAGCGGTCTTCCATCTTGTAAAAGAATTCATACTTATCTTTGGTTTCCGCAAGGACCTCCTCCGTCGCGAGCAGGTAGTCGCGCGTAAAGTTCAGCCCCGACTCGTCGAACGGCATATCCTCCTTCGCGTGTCCGGGAATAATAACCTCCGCTCCGAGGGCGCGAATCGCTTCGAGTTCCTCTATCCACTTCGCGCGGCCTTTCGGCGAAACTTCACAGGTAAAGGGGTGCGCCTCGTTAAAGACGATGTCGCTGCATATGACGGTCTTTATCGACGGTATCCATACGCGGGAGTTCCATTTCAGGTCGCCCCACACCTTGTAGGCCATTTCAATGCGTTCGCCGTCAAGCGTAAGACAGGCTTCGGGCAGCGGCAGTATTTCAAACGCCTCCGAAGGGCAGTTCAGCACGCCGATTTCCGACTGCCAATGGTCCAGCTTCGGCAGGAACTGCTCCGCGATAACGGGAATATCGTCGGGGTCGGCGTACACCTTCGCTTCCGGGAACGCGTCCGTAAAGACCTTCGTCCCGAAGTAATGGTCCGGATGCGCGTGAGACAGATACACCGCCTTCAGCGGCTTTCCGATTTCAAGAATCTCCGCCACCACGCGATGGGCGTTTGAAAGCGTCCACTGCGTATCGACGACAATGACCTCCTCGCTTCCGACAATAATGACAGACGCCACGCGAAACCCGGAATCCCTGCTGATGCAGGTCCTCGTCCAGAGCTTGCCCTCTCCGTGATAATTGTTTCTGATTTCCATTGTCTCCTCCTTTATATGTGCAAGGCTTCTTCCACAGACATCGACCATTCGGAAGCGTGGTCGCGCGCAAGCCCCACCACGACTAAGCCATACGGTTTGTCCACCCAGCGCACCACGACGGGCAGATGCTGCAAATTCGGCGGTATGCAGTATACGGACGGGCTTCCGATAACATATCTCTCGCCGTCCGGCCCGAGCGCCTGCTCTATCTCCGCTTCAAAATCAAAGGGGTCGTCGGGATTCAGCCCGACGAAAAATATCGCCTCCTCCTCGGGGTGCGTCTGCGCTTCGCCGGAGCGGTGCCATTTCCCGCAGCGGCTGTAATGCCCCCACGTGAAATTCACCTCAAAGTTTTCAAGGTCGCTGCCGAACATCCAGAGCAGGCTGTCCGCGTTTCCGGGACCCACTCCCGCGTCCGCGGGATGCGCCACGCCGTCGGGCCCGAGCGCCATGGCATAGCCCATCTCGCTTTTATCCTCGTCACTCGTGGCAAAGACAAAATCCTTCAGCAAATAGGCGTAATCCGTATCCGAACGCCTATCCTGATCGACGCGTTCCTCCGCATAGGTTCCCGTCAGCGACAACGCATAATGAACGAAGGGTTTTTCGCATGAGAGAACACGCACGGGCCCGTGCGGAAGCCCGCGCGGGATGCAGACCACCGTCGGCTTGTCAAACTCATAGACCTTATCCTCGCTTCCGAGCGCGATGCTGACGCTGCCGCCGAGATTCCGGATATTGGCCCTGTCGAGTGAGGCGAATACCAACACTTCGTCATACGGGTGGCTTATCATGCCTTCCATCGGATGAAACGTCTGCCGCTCATTCACATAGTAAAACGCAAAGCAGAGCGAAATGCCTTCCATGTCCGTTCCGCCCTCCATCCAATGCAGCTTTCCCGGATAGAGGTCCTGCGGCCCGTCCCGCCACGCAAGCGGCTTTACGTATTTTCTATATTCCCGCACCTTCATACGCACCTACCTGATCTCCTGACTGAGTCATCATTGCCCGACGCAAAAGCGCCCCGGAATCGATCAACGTTCCCTATACATAATTGTTATATATATTTGTGTAGACGTCCCGCGTCATCTCTTCGGTAGCCTCAAACGGCGCGTCAAATTTCATTCCGCTCGCAAACGCGGGGCCGACCGCTTCAAGCGTCTCGTCGAGCGTCTTGCCGGAGGCCGAAAGTGAGACGATGCCGACTTCATGCATCAGAGCATAAATCTTCCCGGCTGCTTTCTCTCCGTATTCGGAAGCGCCGTCGGTGTCCTCATAGACGATCCCGAGCGCCTCGCCGATAAGCTTTACTTTATCCGGCACATACTGAGCCGAAATTTTCAGGACCTCCGGTGTCGCAAGCGCGCAGTTGTATCCGTGCGGCGTATGGAACACGAGCGAAAGCCCGTCCGCTATGCAGTGCCCGTAGTGGACATTCGTATCGGTAAAGGCGATGCCCGCGAGATTTGACGCCGCCGCCAGATTCGTCCTCGCCTCGATATTCGCGCCGTCCTTATACGCAACGGGCAACCACGTTGCAATCTTCTCTATCGCCCAGAGCGCGCAGGCTTCGGAACGCGGATTCCAGTTTTTTGACGTCTCCGCTTCGACGGCGTGGGAAAGCGCGTCGAGCCCGGTATAGGCCGTCACTGCCGGCGGGACGGTCAGCGTCAGCTCCGGGTCCACAATAGCCAGCGTACTGTTCGTAAAGATGGCGCTTTTCAAGTTGCGGCTCACATCGGACAGCACGGTCATTATCGTCGCTTCGCTCCCGGTCCCCGCGGTGGTCGGCACGAGGATGGTCGGCGTTTCGTTCCGCATAAACTTCGGGGGCAACACGATGTGTTGTGCCGAAGGCAGTTCGGCCGTCTGGAACAGCGCTATTGCCTTGCCTGCGTCAAGGCTCGAGCCGCCGCCGACGGCAACTACCACGTCGATGCCGTTTTCGCGTCCGAAAACCGCGCCCTCATCAATGGTTTCCGTGGGAGGGTCGGACGTTATCTTGTCAAAAACCACATACTCGATGCCCTCCGCTTTCAGGCTTGCCTCTGCCTTCACCCCGATGCCCGCGGCCTTGACGCCACCGTCATAGACGAGCAGCGCCTTGGTTTTTCCGAGCTTTTTTATTTCACCGCCAAGCTCCGAAAGGGAACCCGCTCCGAAGATGACGGGGACTAATTGTTCGTATCTGCTCATAACCTATCCTCCTTTGTTCTCACTCCGCTAATTCCACGGCCGCTTTCGACGCGCGCCGCACCGACCATTTATTCACCACTATGGTCAGGAAGAGTATCAGCAAGAGCAGGAAGCCCTCGACCGATTCCGATATCTGGCTGTCCGAGTTTCCCGTAATCGCGAGGCCGTTCACGATAATCGTGATGGAAAACGAGCCGAGTATCACCTTGTATATCTTTGCGGACGACCCGCCCGTGACGAGCACCCCGCCGAGATAGATGGCCATCGCGACCTGCATTTCGAAAAAGACGCCCATCGTATTGCTCGTCCCGTTGATCTGTGTCAGCGAGAATATGGCGCCGATCCCGACCGCAAGCCCCGAAATGAGGAACGCGATAATTTTCATCTTGGTCACGGGAACGCCGACGGAACGCGCCGCCACCTCATTTTCGCCGATGGCCCGCGAATACTTGCCGAGCTTCGTGAACTCAAAGAGGTAGAACAGGATGGCGACAATGACAAGGAACAGCGGGATGCGAAAACTGTCGTTGCTGAAAATCGCCATGGAGTCCGGGATATGCTCGGTATGTATGATCGTTTGGATATAATTGACCACCCCCCTGAGCCCTATGAGCATGGCGATGGTGACCATAAAGGAGGGGACGCCGCACTTGCTGACGAGGAAGCCGTTCAGCAGGCCGATCCCGCCGGCAATGACGACGGTGACAACCATAAGGAGCGCCGAGCTGCCGGTCAATACGGACAGGTGGGTGCCGATAACGGCGGACAGGGCTAAGTTTACGCCGACCGACAGGTCGATGCTGCCCTGCGCGACGACGAACAGCGCGCCGCAACCGACAATAATCGTTATAAGCGACTGTGAAATCAGCAGTTTGAGATTGTACGGCGAAAACATGATGCCGTTGCTTGCTACCGCAAAGAAGGTAAAAATCGCGGCAAAAGCGATAAACGGTACAACATCGCTCAGTTTTATATTTATTCCCTTCATCAAATCATCACCTCTATTACATCCTGCTCCGTGAACCGTTCACCGCGTTCTATCACTTCTTTGACTTCCCCGTCCTTCATAACGATCACCCGATCGGCCATGCCGAGGACTTCCGTGAGCTCATCCGATATGAGGATAGTCGCGATGCCGCCCGCCTTGGCCTCCTTCATAAGCTGGTAGATATACGCCTTGACGCCTACGTCCACCCCGCGCGTGGGGCAATCGAGCACCATAAGCCGTATATCCTTGGCAAGCCAGCGCCCGAGATTCACCTTCTGTTTGTTTCCGCCCGACAGGCTGCTCATCGGCTGAAAAATGTCCCGCGTCTTAACCGAAAGCTGGTCCGTCATTCTACGCGCCAGCTTGTGTTGCTTGCCGATGGAAAGATAGCCTATTTTGCCTTCTAACTCTCCGAGTGACGGCAGGGTGAAATTATCGCGGACACTCGCCTGTATCATCAGCGCCTCATGATCCCTGTCTTTGGGTACGTAGGCCATGCTGTTCTTCAGCGCCGCATCTGCGCTGCGTATCTTCTTCTTGCGCTCCGGCAGGACCACCTCTCCGGCATCTAATTTTTTCAGCCCGTAAACCGCCTCCCCTACCGTATGGATGCCCGAATCGGACAGGCCGCACAGGCCGAGGATCTCTCCCTCATGCACCTCAAAGGTGACGTCCTTTATCTCATTTTCTATGGACATATTCTCCGCGCGCAAAACGACGGTATCCCTGAAGTCCGGCGCGGCATCCGACCGGTAGTACTCTCCCGAAATTTCGCGGCCGACCATCATGCGTTTTATCTCGTCCGGCGAAATATCGTTGCTGACCACGTCGCCGACAACCTCGCCGTCGCGCAGCACGGTAATCGTATCGGTGATCTCGATAAGCTCCTCAACATCGTGTGAAATCACGATAACGGAGCGCCCCATTTCCTTGAACCGGCGGAGCAGTCCGTAGAGCTTGTTTCTATTGTCAAGCGAAAGTGATTGCGTGATTTCGTCAAGCAGCAGAATGTCGGGGTCTATGGACAAGGCCCTCGCCAGCTCCACGATTTTGCGCGTCTCAACCATCATATCTTCCGACATCTTCGCGAGCGGGACCTTCGGCAGCTCCCATTTCTCAAGCTGCTCGTTTGCCGCCGCATGCAGCGACTTCAGGCTGATAATTCCGCCCTTGGAAAATTGCTTTGTCCGTCCCAGAAAGATGTTTACACCGGCCGGCAGCGTACCGACCACGCCGAGTTCCTGCACCACCATCGCAATCCCCGCGTTGTTCGCGTCGATTGCGGTATGCGGGCTGTAGGCCTCGCCCTTCAGGACCATCTCTCCGGAGTCGGGATGATAAATGCCCGCAATCTGTGACATCAGCGTCGATTTCCCCGAACCGTTCTCGCCTATCAGCCCCCTGATCTCTCCCTTTTTGAGATTGAAATTGATATTGATATTTGCCCTTGTGGAAGCAAAATTTTTGTTCAAACCTTTTATTTCAAGGATATTTTCATTCGTACTCATTTCACAACACCCTTGTTCCCGCCCTTTCCAAGCACACCCAATACGCCGAATATAATGATGAAGAACCCGAGAAAGGCTTCTTGCAGGGTGCCCGACGGCACGCCGAGCTGCGTAAGGAAGTTGAAAATTATATAGATAATGAGCGAACAGATCGGAATGCCGATCGTGATGTTTACCCGCTTCTGCAGCACCTGCGCCAAAAGCACGATGGCAAGCGGCTGAAACATCAGATACATACTCGTGAGGCCCGTCTTTACCGTCATACGCCCGGAATAGCTGATTTGCAGTATGGTCGCAACGCCGATAAGTATGCCGCTGATAAGGCCGAGCAGGAGCAAGGTCTTCGTCAAATCGATGCCAAGGTTCTTTGCGACATGACGATCGCCGCCGATAGCGCGTATGTTAAGGCCCACCGTCGTCCTGTTATAGAGGAAGTAACAGACGAGCAGGCCGACCGCCAGAATAATTATCGAATACGGCAGCTGCCCGAGCATTCTGAACGATTTGTTCAAATCGGCGACAACATAGCCCTTTGTGCCCGGATTGAATTTCAAAAATACGGCGATGGCCTCATATATCATAGCGAGGCTGATGCCGGCAATCCATGAGGGTATCTTTGTCCATACAAAGATGTTGAAGTTGATAAAAATGAGAAGCGTTCCCGCGACGAGCCCTCCGATAATTACCCCCGGGTATCCGTAGAGATTGCCGAAGGCGGTGGAAGCAAATGCCGCAAGAACGATGACGCCCCCTATGGAAAGGTCCGTATAGCCGCATGCGAATAAGAAATTGATGCCCCATGCGACAAAGGTGGGATAGACAACGTGCGATATGATGACCTTGACATTCGATACCGCCAGAAACTGACCGTCTGTTAGCAAATTAAATATGATGGGAATAATGATAAGTGCGCCAACAATGATTACGGCAGTCATGATACGGCTTTGTTGTTTTTCCGAACCCGTATCTTTTTGTGAAAAAAGTGATTTCACTGATCCCGTCTCCTTCGCTGTTATGCGATTCTGACAAGCGGGGCGCCGCCCCGCTTGTCAGAATCGTTGATTGATTGAAATTAACCGGCGTTTTTAGCTTCCATTATTTTTTCAAGGGTAAGCCCGTTCTGGATGAAGTCAACGTAGGTCTGGTACGTCACATCGGGATTGTCCTTGACAATAAGGCTCTTAAGCAGGCTCTCCGCCAACGGCTGTGAGCCGTCGGGCGCGTAGAACGTGTTCAGATAGTCTTCTACATTGTCCGCTGTTACCGCAAACGGAATGGTGCGGAAATGCGGCGCCTTACCGCTGTCGTCAAGAATCTTGTTGCCATCAAGCCAATTTTGAAGAAGCGTAGGCGTGATGAAAGCGGCAAGGTTGATGCCGTCGTTACCGCGCTTGATACGGCCTTCCTTGATAAGCTCTGCGGTTGCGGCGTCCGTGCAAGAAACATAGACGAGTAAATCGCCAAGCTGCAGATTGTCAATCGCGCTCATTGACCCGGGGATATAGTCCCCTACCAAGGCGTACAGCGCGTCAACATCTTTGTTTGACGACAGCATATCTTCCGCTTTGGTGGCCGCTTCCGAAGCGTCCGTGCAACGGGCTTCCGCCAGGACCTTGCCGCCGCCGGCTTCAAAGACTTTTTTGAATCCCGCGATACGCTGATCCATATTGTTATCGCCGATGTTTCCGCCGATGATGCATGCGGTTTTTACGCCGTCGTCAAGGGCTTGCTGACCGATCAGCTCACCGTCGAAAACCATGTCCGAATCGATGGCGCCAACGATGTATTCATTGCTTGCAAGCTCTTTTTCCAGATCGGCGTCGTCACCGATAAAGACCGAAAATACAAACGGTATTTTCGCGTCGGCAAAGACCTTGCCTACTTCCGGCAGAACCGGGGGCGCCGCCAATTGGAATACTACGCCGTCAACACCTTGCGAGGCGAAGTTCTGCGCATTGGTCAATTCCTTGTCGGCGGTAAAATCGTCGCTCGCGCGGACCGTCTCATTGCCGAGGGCTTCCGCCGAATATACCGAAACGTCGCCGAAGTTGTCGAGAATCGGAACGCCCGAACCCCAGGTGTTGACACCAATCTTGTAGCTGCCCGAGCTGTCGGTAGCTCCGCCTCCGTCGTCGCTGGCCTTGTCGCCGCATCCGGCCAACGTAAACGCCAGTAATGTGATTATCGCGACAATAATCAGCAAACTCTTTCTCATCTTTTTCACATTCTTACCCTCCTTCGTAGGTTGTTGCTCAGAACGCAACGTGAAAATAAAATGTAATATAATAGAATAGTAAGACTATTAGCTTAATTTGTCAATACTTCGCATGCCTGCGTGTTTTTTCGTCCGGGTTGCGATTTGGGCATCACGGCGTTGCGGCGGCGAATAACAGGAGGCAGATAACAACACATGGAATCGAACGAACAGGCCGAAAGGGTAACCGGCAAACTATTAAAGGGTAATTGTTGCAGCCAGACGATAATGTCGCTGGCGCTTGAAGACCTCGGCAAGGAGAATGAGGATCTGGTCGTCGCCATGACTGCCTTCTGCGGCGGCATGGGGCATCATGGCGAGATTTGCGGCTCGCTCGCGGCGGCCGTCGCAGCGCTTCATGTCTGCGATACGCAGAAAGCCACAGCCACATGGCAGGATGAATTTATGCGCTGGTTCCGGGAGCGGTTCGGCGCCCATGACTGCCGCGACATCGTCGGTGATGACAAAAAACTGCGCGCCAGCCTTTGCCCGCGGCTTACGCTTGAAACCTATATGCAGCTACGCGCCTATATCGCGTAACGCGCCGGCAAAATTATTTTCTGTACACGCTGTTATACGCGCAGAACGGGATGAGCCGTTCGTCCTCCGTAAAATATTGCACACGGCACCGTTTCAAGCGTTCCGCGTCTAAGTTCGACATATCCATAAACGCCATGCCCGAGATGGTGAACATATGGCTTCGCAGCCAGTCCAACTCTTCGTCAAACGATGGCCCGGCGGACCGGTCTTCCGCGTCCCCGCGGCTTGACACCGTCCATTTGTTCAGGACATAATCGCGGTCCTTTTTAATAATATCCAAGGGGTCCGGTTCCGTGGAGCAGCAACAGGAAGCCCCCTTCTCTTTCTGCGCTTCGGTGACAAGCGAAGTGACGCTGCCGTCGCGTTCCGCAAGAAATGAGCTGCAAAAACAGCAGAGCGGATGGCCGGTGCTGATGGGTATCAGTTCTTCGCGCCGTATCGCGCCGCCCGTTTGGCGTTCTATTTCACGCATAAGCCCAAACATCGTGACTCGTTCACTGTCCCCGGATTCTCCGTCCGGGTATCTGCCAAAGAAACTCGCCGGCTGAAAATGTATACCTTTTATGACATGCAGGTTGTCAAGTAAATATTTGAACATCGCTCCGATATCGTCGAGGTTGACGCCTCTGAGTACCGTCGGAACCAAGGTGACCGGCAGGCGGGCGCTCGCGCAGTTTTCTATCGCGCGCTTCTTTACGTCGAGCAACGGCTCTCCGCGCATTTCGCGGTAAATCCCGTCATTCATGCCGTCGAATTGCAGGAACACCGTAGTCAGGCCCGCTTCCGCAAGCAGGCCCGCGTAGGAATCGTCCTGTCCCAATCTGCGGCCGTTCGTGTTCAGCTGGATATAGTCAAACCCCTTGTCGCGTCCCATCCTGATTATCTGCGGAAGGTCATCCCGCACCGTCGGCTCACCGCCCGAAATCTGGATATTGAACGGCCGCTCCTCCCCGAGCTCAAGCAACCGGTCATAGCGGCGCTCTATCTCATCAAGCGTCGGGTCTTGTTCACCGGCGCCGCCCGCTTCGGCAAAGCACCACGGGCAATGCTGATCGCACCGCGACGTCACATCGAGCAGGACGCAACAGGCCGTCATCAAATGGTCTTCGCAGGTCCCGCAACTCAGGGGGCAGGCGCCGGCGCTGCGCGTCAACGCCTGTTTCGGCGGGACGGTTATCGAATTATATGCTGTCCACGCGATGAAATCGTCCGCGTATTCGGAAGCTATGGCGGAGAAATCCCCGCAGTCGGG
>JAITEX010000046.1 GCA_031281765.1 Eubacteriales Family XIII. Incertae Sedis bacterium
CGCCGAAGATGCGGGCGCCGAACCCGCGGTGGACGCATTGCGGGAGCAGTCCGCCGGGTTCGGAAAGCCGTTCGAGAATGAGTACGCGCCGGGCCCCGCACTCCTTTGCGGCCACGGCCGCGGAGAGGCCCGCCGGCCCGCTGCCGAGGATCGCCACATCGGCGTATTCCCCGTACCCGCCCCGGCGGCTGTCGCGCGGGACGGCGCGGGGAGGCGCTTCACCGCCCTGCCCCCCGTACACTATGGCAGCGTCATCTTCCTCAAGCTTTATGTCCGCCGCAGGGACGCCGAGTTCGTCCGCCAGTATCTCGATGATATTCTGCAGGCAGTACCCACCCTGACACCGGCCGAGTCCTGCTTCCGTGCGGCGTTTTACGCCGTTTACGTTCACTGCTCCGGCCATGGAGCGCGCCGCCGCGCGCACCGCTCCTTCCGTAACGCCGCGGCAGCGGCAGACGATGGTTTCTCCGGTTCCCCCGGGCGCCGCTGCCGCCCTGCCCGCAAGGTTCACCCTGCGGCGCGGGTCAAAGCCGGCCGCCGCCTGCCCTGCTATGCGCCCAAGCCGCCGGCAGACCAGTTCCGCCGCATACGCCCCTATCTCTCTCGCGCAGGTCAGCCCCGGCGTCTTGATGCCCGCAAAGGTGATAAGACAGGGTGAATCTTCATCTTCAAGTATCGTGAATTCATTGACAGTACGGGTTTTGTCGGGATGAGGCCACCCCCCGGCGGCAACGGGGTATATGCCCGGGCGCACGCCCGCAAACGAGCGTATTTTAGTGTCGAGCGGAAGCGCCGGCAGTATTTCACGCGCCAATTCCTCGATATGCCGCTGCCCTGCCGCCGTGGTCGCCGTATCGGTTTTCGCTATGGTTCCTCCGAGGTCCGTACCCGCCACGAGTACATTGCCGCCGACAGTCGGCACTATCGTTACGCCCTTGCCGCTTTCGCGCTCTTGAAAGACGATACCGTTGACGGCTTCCGCCGCATAGGTGTCGAGCACGATATATTCATTTTTCGAAGGGACAATGCAGAAACCGGGCGCGCCGTAGGAAGCAAACACCTCATCGGTATACAGCCCCGCCGCGTTTATCACCGCCCGGGCCGTATAGGTAGTTCCGCTTGCCGGAGCGGTAATACTATATACCCCCGCTGCCGCGTCGTAGGCCACGCCGCGGGCCCGCTCTCCCGTCACAAAGACGGCCCCGTTCGCCGCCGCGTTTTCGGCCGCCGCAATCCCGAAGGCCCAGGGGTCGAGCGTGCCGGCCGTCGGCGCAAAGAGCGCCGACGTGACAGCGGGGCTGAGGTTCGGTTCAAGGCGCCTCGCTTCGTCGCCGCTGAGTATTTCAAGCCCTTCGACACCATTCGCCGTCCCGAGCTCATACCGTTCGCGCACTATCCCTTCGGACACGGGCCCGCAGGCCGTAAACAAAGAGCCGCACCGCCTGAACGGCACGGACAGCTCCGCGCAGAGCTCCGCCATTTCGCGGCTCGCTTTCACGCCGAATCTCGTCTTAAGCGAACCCGGCAACGTATCGTAACCCGGATATATGACGGCGGTATTCGCCTTCGTGATTCCCGCGCAAATATCCGCGTTCTTTTCTAACACACAGACGCCGAGTCCCTGCCGTGTCATTTCGCGCGCCGCGAAACAGCCGAGTACGCCGCCGCCGATAACGATTACCTCAAAATCATTTTTTCGCATAGAAATATTGTATAGCCTACAAGGAATAAAGGGAAGCGGCGCGAGTCAGGTATTTCACGCGCCCTGTCACAACAAATCCAGTTCATTGGCTATGCGCACGGCCTCCACCGCCGAATTCACGTCGAGCTTTGCGTAGAGGTTCTTCAGTTCCGTCTTGATCGTATTGATGGAAAGGTAGCGCGTCGCCGCTATCTCCTGACGCGAAAGCCCCTGGTAGATGTCGCCGAGAAGCTGTATCTCCCGTTCCGACAGCCGTATCTCGTCCTCGATCCCGTATTTCCTCCTGAAACCCGCCGCAATGAGGGCAACCTTCTTCGCGTAGGCCGAAGCATGCACGTCCAAATGCGTGAGCCAGTCCCGCGGGATAGCGCCGCCGGGATACTCAAGCGCAAGCTTCACAAGCCCGCGCGTACTTCTGCCGAACTCGATAAACGGCATAATGAGCTCCCCGTTTTGGGAGTGCTCGTAGGCGCTTTCAAAATAGGCGAGGGCCTCCTTCTTGTTGCCGAGGCCGTAATGCGCTACCGCGTAAAAAATCATGCGCGTCAGTTCATCGAGCAGAAACCGCCCGCTGTCCCCTATCGTATTATATAAATGGAGCGCGGCCAAGGCGTCGCTGTACTTTTTCGACGCGAGCAGGCACCGGATATTTGTCATATACTCCGCTGTCGGGATATTCGTATCCGCAATGACAATATCGGGGAAAAGCAGGAACCGCGGCGGAATCAGCGCTTTGATACTCAGCAGTGAAAAAAAGTAGGCGGACACAAAATCATAGGCCGTCCGGCCGTAGATATACGCCGGTTTTTCGGTCACCTCCGAGAGTTTTCCGAACATATTTTCCGCGAGTTCATACGTCCCTTCCATCACCGCTATGCGCAGCATATAGAAGATGGCCCTTGCTCCGGTTTCATACTGGTTTGCATCGGCGGCTTTTTCGATTGCCCTGACCGCACAGTTCTTCGCGTCCGCTTTCTTGAAACGGTAAAACGCGATTTCGCATGCACAGAGGTCATCATAGCCGGCATACTGCCCCGGGAACATCTGTGACATACATTCCACCAGCAGGCCTATTTCGCACAGGAACTGTTCGAACTCCCCGCTTTCGGCGCCCACGCCGACAAAACAGGCAAAGGAGCGTACGCCCGCGTAACTGAGCGACTCCGGCAGCGCAATCGGCGCGCGCGTCTTCGCTACGATGTCCGCAGCCGCTTTCGCGTAACGGGAAAAATCATAGGTATGCGTTTTTAACGCGCTGTGCATCTTGACATAGGCCAGATTGTTGTAGCAGGACAACAGGACTAAAGACGCGAACGGCGCGTTCGAGTCCCGGTGATGCGAAAGCGCGGCAAGCGCGCGCATTTCCGCGTCTTCGTACCGGCCCACATCTATGAGAAAACGCGGCGCAAACGAGTCTTTCATCAGGGAAAGGCACCCCCGTTCATCTTCCTCAATCGCTTCCGGCAGTTCCGTTTCGTCGAGCGTATGGAGCAAAAATTCCGAGATGTCTTCCGGCAGCATCAGCGGGTAATTGAGCAGGACGTTCAGCATCTGCTCATAATCCCTGCGCGCCGCGAAATAGCGAAATGCGCAGAGATACAAAATATCGTTTATTTCCTCCGTATCTTCCCATATATACCTCAGTAAACTTTTCCTCGTATTCTTAATATTAATGTCCATTTCCACTCCCCATTTCTACCCCGTTACCTTCTCTGTTTCCCCATACCTTTTGATATTCCGTTTCTTCCTCCCTCCCCTTTTTCGCCTTCCGCCGTTCCGTCCCTGCCGTTCCTATTTCGGATGTATCAATGAGAATAATAACCCGAAACTCGCCATCCACTCCTCATAGCCGATCTTCATCGGCGTGAGGTTCAGGAACGCGGCGCCGAACGTGAGATAGACCAACAGGTTGATAAAGGCCTCGATGTCCATCGGCTCTATTTTGCCGAGGCGTATCATCTCCTCGAGAAGCGGGCGGACGGTATTCTGCGGTGCGACGTAAATAATATCGTGCACGAACTCCGCGCTGCCCGGATCCGAAGAGGTGCGGCGCGAAGCGACATAGAATATGCTGTCCATCCGCTCCTGAATCTCTTCCGGATAATGAAAATCGCAACCCAAAAGGACCTCGAACGGCGGGTCCGTTTCGACGCGCCGCAACAATGCGTCGATGTCCGGCCGCACTTTTTCATACTGTTCGCGATAATAGCTATAGAAGCTCTTGACGATTTCCTCTTTCGACGCGAAGTAATTATAGATGGATGCGGCATTGAGATGCGCCTCTTTCGCAATATCACGCATGGAAGCGCCCTCCACGCCGTAAACCGTCATAACTTTCAGCGCCGCGTCGAGTATTCTCGTTTTAGTCTCCGTGCCCTTGCTCAATTCGCACCTCCTTCCGTGCCGCCGGAAAATCAAACCGGTCTTTAAATTATAACAAAAAATTATAACAAACGTTTGTTATTTTTTCACCCTTTAGGGTGATTACATTTCTGTGACGTCAATGGTACATTATACATGGTAGACGGAGCTCCGGGGCCGCACCTCCTTCCGGCCCCACCCGAGCTCCGATAGGAAAAGGGGTATTCACTTTAGAAACGCCGGAGGCACGTCTGACCTTCAACAATCTAATCCTTCGGGCGTAACAACCAAGTCGGTTCATTGACCGGCGGAGACGGACCATAGTAACGCAGGCGCTCTTGCATCGGCGCCTGCGGGTCCGAACTCTCTCAACGATAAACCCAACATCGGACACCTATACATTGCTCAATTGCGTTACCGAAAGTATAATAGTAATTGGAAGTAAGAAAGGAAAGACAACCGAAAGGCGGATACAGCTATGAAGATTACCGCAAAATTCAGTTGCCCCGACATCGTCGGCCATCTGCGCGAAGGGGAATACGAGGTTGCGGACGGCGCCACGATTCGTGACGCCATGGAATCGTTTTTTAAAGAGGACGGCAGAGAGCTGACGGACGGCGTGATAAACAACGTCGTCTTTGTCGTAAACTATATGCCGGCGCAATGGGAAACCGTCCTCAGTGACGGCGACGGCCTGCGCGTACTCTACCGGTTTCTCGGAGGCTGACCATATAATGAACAAAGAGCAACAAGAACGATACCAACGGCAAACCGTCTTTCCTCACATCGGTGAGGCGGGCCAGGAAAAACTGCTTTCGTCGAAAGCGGCTGTTTTCGGCATAGGCGCCCTCGGCTCCGTCATCGCGGAGAAGCTTGCGCGCGCGGGCGTCGGTTATCTGCGCCTCGTCGACCGGGACTACGTGGAACTGACGAACCTGCAGCGGCAGGCAATGTATACGGAAAAGGACGCGGCGGACGGGCTGCCGAAAGCCGTTGCCGCCGCCCTGCACATAGCCGAAATCAACGCGGGCGTGACCACCGACCCCGTTGTCACGGACATCAACGCGGGGAATATAGAATCGCTTATCGCGGACATGGACATCGTACTCGACGGCTCGGACAATTTCGAGCTGCGCGCCCTTATCTGCGAAGCCTGCCACAAGCACAGCGTCCCGTGGGTGTACGGCGGCGCGCTCGGCGCCTCGGGAGCGACGATGAACATCCTGCCCGGGGACGGCCCCTGTTTCCGGTGTATCACGCCGGAGATACCGGCGCCGGGCTCCTACCCCACCTGCGCCACGGCCGGAGTGATCGGCATGATTACCGCGGTAATCGCCTCGATACAGGCGACAGAAGCCGTGAAGATATTGATCGGGTCGGAAGACGTTTCACACAGGTACCTCTCGGTCGACCTCTGGAATAACGCGTTCGATTCCGTCACGATACTCAAAGACGAAGACTGCCCCGTCTGCGGCAAAGGCGAATATGCCCTGCTCGAAGCGGGCGTGCCCGAGGATACGGTCACGCCGCTGTGTACGCCGGGTTCCTTTCAGGTATCCGCCGCCGCGCCGATAGGCATCGACCTCGACGCGTTCGCACAGCGGCTGTCCGCCATCGGGCTCGTGATGCACAATCCCTATCTGCTGCGTTTCGACGCCGGGCCGGTTTCGTTCAATCTTTTCAAGGACGGGCGCGCCGTCATCAGGGGCGCAAAGGACGAGGCGCACGCGCGCACCATTTATTCGGAGTATATCGGGCTATAAATTTCCCCTCATTATTCGTCTCTTTTAATATCGGATACGTAAGAAAGTTGTAAGGAACAAGCAGGACTGCTTGTAAGGAACGCCGTATATTATAGAGAGCATGAAAGAACCTGCCGTTGACAAAGTGAATATATTGTATTATTATATTAGTATAATAATATATAGTGTGTATTATAAGGGGAATGAATATGAAAACGGGAAAATATAAGACCGTCGCAGTAATTGCTGCAAAGACGCTCTTCTATACGGCAATACTATTGTTTCTTATATATCTATATCATTACCGGCAAATCGGAACGGGGGCTTTTATCTATGATGAATTCTAAAGAAGGCGCCATCTGTTACCGTACGCCGGAAGAGACGCATACCTATGCGGAGCTGTATGCCGCCTCGGACGCCCTCTCCGTCTGGATAGACGAGAATCTGCCCGCGGACGGGCCCGTTATCGTCTACGGCGGCCTTGAATTCCGTATGATCGTCTGCTTCCTCGCCTGCGTAAAGGCGGGGCGGCCCTATATCCCCATTGACCGCCATACGCCGCCCGAACGAGTCCGCGCCATCGCGGAAGTGGCGCGTCACACGGCTGTCCTCGAAGGCGGCGCGGCAAGGCTGCCCGGTGAATTCGGCCGCGTCCTCGCCGCCGGGGAGATAGACGGGATATGCGCGCGCCGCGACGGCGCGTCCCTGCCCGCGTCCAAAGCGGTATCCGGTTCGGATACCTTCTATATCATTTTTACGTCCGGCACGACGGGCGGCCTGAAAAAAGCGCCGAAAGGCGTGATGGTCAGCTACGACAATCTCATGAGCTTTACGAACTGGATACTGCGTGACTTCGGCATTCCGTCCGGCAGCGTGTGGCTCGCGCAGGCGCCGTTTTCCTTCGACCTCTCCGTTATGAACCTGTGGCCGGCGCTTATGTCCGGCGGGACCCTTGCGCCGCTCGAACGCGAGGTCACCGATGATTTCACGGCTCTCTTCCGCGTGCTGCCCGGGCTCGGCCTGCGCGTGTGGGTTTCAACGCCGTCCTTCGCGGATATTTGCCTGATGGACCCGTCCTTTTCCGGGGAGACGCAGCCCGACCTCTCACACTTTCTGTTCTGCGGGGAGGAGCTTTTGCATTCCACGGCGGCAAAACTCACCGAACGTTTTCCGAACGCGGCCGTACACAATCTCTACGGCCCGACCGAAGCCACGGTCGCCGTCACAGACGTACCCATTACGGCCGGGATACTTGCCTCGCACGACCGGCTGCCCGTCGGCGCGGCGAAGCCCGGTACGGACATCGTTATTATTGACGATGAAATCATCATATGCGGCGACTCCGTCGCGAAAGGCTATCTGAACAACGCGGAAGCGACCGAAGCGGCCTTTTTTACCTATCAAGGCAAACCGGCGTACCGGACCGGGGACGCGGGCGTCATAGAGGACGGTATGCTGTACTTCAAAGGGCGGCTCGATTTCCAGATCAAACTGCATGGCTACCGCATCGAACTGGAGGACGTGGAACATTACCTCTGCCGCCTGCCGTCGGTAAACGCCGCCGCCGTCGTGCCGAAATACGACGGCTACAAGGTCAAATCCCTGACGGCCTTTGTCGTGCCGGCGGACCCGGAGTCTGCGGACAGGAAAGCGCTAAAGCAGGAACTCCGCGAAACGGTCATGGAATACATGGTGCCGCACAGCATCATCTTTGTCGAACGGCTCCCGCTGTCGCAAAACGGCAAGGTGAACCGCCGCGCGCTGATAGATGAGGTCAACGCATGAATCTCTTCGGCACGCCCTATGAACATCCCGCGTATCTGCTGCTCTTTGCGGCGGCCGCGGCGCCGCTTATCATTGCGCTCGCCTGCGGCAAACGCCTCAATCTGTGGGAAGTGGCCGTCTCGATTGGCTTCCTCTATCTGATATACGGCGGCAGCGGGTGGGCCGGTATCGCCGCCCCGCTCTGCTATACGGCATGGCAGCTGCTTCTCGCGTGCGGCTATTCCGTCTATCGAAAGAAATACAACCGGGGCCTTGTATTCTACACGGCGATAGCCCTGTCGCTGCTGCCGCTGCTCTTCATGAAGTTCCTGCCGTTTATCACAGGGCATCGCTCGTTTTGGGCGTTTCTCGGCATATCCTATCTGACATTCCGCGCGCTTCAGACGCTGATGGAAATGCGGGACGGGCTCATCGGCGATTTCCGCCCCCTCCGCTATCTGCGCTTCCTGCTGTTCTTCCCGGCAATAGCCGCGGGTCCGATTGACCGGTATCGCCATTTTTGCGGCGCCATATCCGCGCCGCCGGGCCGCGAAGCCTACGGGGAATTGCTCGGCAGGGGCATCAACCGCATCTTTCTCGGCTGCCTGTACAAATACATCATCGCGCACTATCTCCATATCGGCCTGAATTATGCGGAAAAGTACGCGGTCGACAGCGGGCTGTCGGTTCCGTGGCTTCTCATCACCATGTACGCCTACAGCCTCTACCTCTTCTTCGATTTTGCGGGCTACAGCCTTTTCGCCGCCGGCGCCGGCAACATTATGGGATACGATACGCCGATGAACTTCCGGTTCCCGTTCAAGAGCAGCAACATCAAGGACTTTTGGAACCGGTGGCATATATCGCTGTCGTTCTGGTTCCGCGATTACGTCTATATGCGCCTGCTGTTCGTCTTTACGAAGCGCAAGGTGTTCCGCAGCAAAGTGCTCGCGTCAAACCTCTGCTATTTCATGCTCTTTCTGCTGATGGGGCTCTGGCATGGCGTGACCTGGTACTACCTCGCCTACGGCGTATGGCACGCGGCGCTTATCTGCCTGAATGACGCGTGGCTGCGCTTCAGGAAGCGGCACAAGGAGCGTCTGCCGTCGAACAGGCTGACGTTGGCGGTAAGTACGGTTTTGACCTTCCATGCGGTCTGCTTCGGGTTTCTGATCTTCTCGGGCATACTCGAGAAATTGGTTTGATGCAAAGGGATTTACGATAAAAAAGTGAGGTTATTATGAACGAAAAGAACAAAGCCATAGTATTTGACATTCTGGAAGAACTGACGGAAACGGACGAAGTGCGGGCCAACCCCGATATAGCGCTCTTTGACGAAGGGCTGCTCGACAGCATCGGCGCCGTGCAGCTGCTCGTGGAAATCGAAGCGAAGCTTGGCGTCAGCGTCCCGATTTCCTCGTTTGACCGCGACGAATGGGCAACGCCGAACAGGATAATCGCGAACATCGGGGCTCTGCTGCCATGAATCCGCAAACCAGCCATCCCTTTTTGCGCGCGCTCCTGCCCGTCGGCCTGGCGTTTATATTGCTCAGCAGCATATTGGTCTATGCGAGTTTCTTCGGCGGCATCAACGAATCCTACCGGAAAAAAGCCGCGCTCTCCATGAGCGTCAATATCCTGACGGGGAATTTCATCAAAAACGGGGCGTTCGACGACCCGCAGTATGTCCCGTTTTTCGGTTCCTCGGAACTGCGGCGCTTTGATTCATTTCACCCGAGCGTGCTTGCGGAAAAATACGGGCGGGAGTACCGACCCTTCCTGCTCGGAACCGCCGGCAGCCAGAGCTTGATACATTACAGCATGCTCTCATCCATGGAGCATGAAATGCGCGGGAGGAAGGCCGTATTCGTCCTGTCGCCGCAGTGGTTTTTGAAAGGCGGTATGAGCCGGGATAGCTTCGAGCTGCTCTACTCTCCGCTCCAGATATATCAATGGATTACCGGGATAGATGTCCCGGACGAATACGACGTCTACTATGCGCGGCGCCTGCTTTCCTATGACGTCGTAAATAATAACCGCCTGATGCGGACGGCGCTCGAGGAGATAGCGCGCAGGAAAAAGCCGAGCTTCTATATAAAAACCGCCTGCAGCCTCGAATACCGCCTGCTCTTTATCGAGGACAGCGTATTCAGCCGGGTACACCTGCCCACGCGAAACCTGAAGAAACTCGGAAGCAAGCTGCCGGACAGCTACGATCTCAAGGAGCTCGACCGGCTCGCGTGGGAAGAAGGCGAGGAGAACACGAGCAATAACAAACTGCGTATCCAAAACAGCTTCTACAACAACCGGCTGCGTATGCATATAAAAAATCTGAAAGGCTCGCAAACCAAGCTCAACTATACGAAGTCCCCGGAGTTCGGCGACTTTGAATTGGTGCTGCACAAGATGCAGGAGCTGAAGATGGATGTCCTCTTTGTTATACCGCCCATAAACGGCCGCTGGATTTCCTATACGGGATTGCCGCGCGAGATGCTGCAGACATGGACCGACAAAATAAAGATGCAGCTCCAGGGCCAGGGCTTCAAAAATATCCTTGATATGCAGAACCACACCGACTCGGCGTACTTTACGCAGGATACGATTCATATCGGTTGGCGCGGTTGGGTGGCCGCCGACAAAGCCATCGCGCCCTTCCTTGAAAGCAAGGAAGCCCCCTCTTCGTCGAGATACCTGACGGATACCTACTATCTGTCAAAGGCGTGGGCGGACTTTCTGCCCGCCCCGAACAAGGAAAAGCCCGAACGGGGCTGAGAATCGAGGAGGCGGGCGGTCATTAGTTGACCGCCCGTCCTTTGTGGAATACTATGCGACCCACACGCCGCTTGTGTTGAACTTGTAGGTCTTACTGCCTATTTTTTTGGTACCGGTCACCATCTTGCCGGAGGAATCGAGATAGTACCACTTGCTGCCGTCCTTCTGCCAGCCGGTTTTCATCGCTCCGGAAGGAGACGTAAGATAGTACCACTTACTGCCGTCCTTCTGCCAACCGGTCTTCATCGCTCCGCTTGCGGTAAGGTAGTACCACTTACTGCCGTCCTTCTGCCAGCCGGTTTTCATCGCTCCGCTTGCGGTAAGGTAGTACCACTTACTGCCGTCCTGCGCCCAACCGGTCGCCATAACGCCGTTCGGCGATTTCAGATAGTACCACTTACCGCCGTCCTGTACCCAGCCGGTCTTTGCCTTTCCGGCCGTAAAATACTTGTAGCTGCCGTCCGGAAGCTTGAACCAGCCGTCCGCGGGCGCCGTAATCTTATCTGCGTTCAGCTGAAGGTCGGCGATGGTGACTTCATACGCGAGCCCTGCGGTGATCTTGGCTCCCGTAGCCGCCGCGCTATAGGCGCTGATTTTGGCGGTTCGGTCGTAGTTTGCGGGCAGGGTCGCGTTTTCAAACGCGTTGGCCGCGAGCGAAGCCAAAACCGCGTCGTCGCTTATATGCCAGAAGTTCTCCATCAGATACATGGTATCCTGCACGGGGTCAATGACTTCGGGATAGAAGAAACCGTTGAAGAAGGGTATGCCGAAGATATTCTCGCACGAGTTCATGATAATGCCGAAGGTGGTGGTGGGCGTAATAGCGAGAATCGGTTTTGTGACCGTACTCCCCTGCCCTAAAGCCTCCTCAAGCTCCGCTTTCACCTGGTCCACGGTCATTGCGGTTTGGCCTTGTCCGAGTTGGGCGCCCGCGGTGACAATGATGTCGGCCGTAACGATTTCCTCCGCCGTTAATTTGGTTTTGCCGCTTAATGTTGTACCCAACAGGTTTGTCGCGGTGTTCAGCAGATATTCGTTGCCGCGGACCGTCGAAGCCGTCCCACTGCCCATGGAAATATCATAAGCCTGGAACAGGCCCTCGCTATCCGGATACGGGTTGATAAGCACAAAGGTCTTCTTTGTGATGGTGTTATCCGCAATCTTCGACAGGATATAACGCTGCATGCCTTTCAGGTATTCCTCGTACTGCCTGGCAATTTCGAAGGGGTCGCCGTAGCGTCCCTCTTTGCCGGCGGCCGTCATGGCGTTGGCGAGGCCGTACAGCGAATCGCTCATCTTGTAGAGCGACGAGGTATCGTGCTTCGCCTGCGGGGGGTCATAATCGTTTTGAAGGCTCGCGTCCTTGTTCTCGGGCAGGTCGGCAATCAGGTCGTCATAGGAGACCCCGCCGACGGGATCGTTGCCATAGAGGACGTCGGGACGCACGGAAAGCGTCGCCGAGGTGCCGCCGTACGCCTCACTGGTGACCACGTCGGCCTGCATGGGGCTGCCCGCCCCATAGAGAAGCACGACATCACTGTTCGGCGCCGGGACCGCGCCCTCTTGTGTGGCGGCCCATACATTGTAGAAATAGTTCCACCAATACGGGTCGGGATCGTCGTTTATCTCCGAGCCGAACACGCCGAGGGCCTGATACTGCTCGGCCGCGGCGAGCTTGGCCGCAGGCGTCGTCGCGCTTGTTATTGCGTTGAATTCCATGTTGCGCATGGTCACGAGATCGCCGCCGAGATAGTGCACCGAGGTGCTCGCGGCGGAGTGGGCGCCGACCTTCGCTACGGCCGGATCCGGCGCTTTCGCGGTATGGGGCGCCGTCCAGGTGGTGGTCCCCGCAGCGGACGCCGTCATCGGCGCCGCGAACGTGAACACCATCGCGACGGAAATTGCCGCCGTCAGAAGGCGCAGCCTCATGTTCTTTTTCATTTCTTCCTCCTTAACAGTGAAAAAATTACGTATACTTATGCCTATCAGATTTTGAAAAACCTGACTGCGTACGGGAACCTGCCGAGATAAGCCCGGCAGTTCTTGTAAAACTCTCTATGGAAACTGCGGTATTTCTTCACCTCCTCTTCATTCGCAGCTTCGTCGCTATAGCAGGTTTTCACATATATCTCTGTAAGCTCGCCGAAATCCGCGTCCGCGGAGCGAAAGCGCTGCAGCGCGGGCGCCGCGCTTTCGGCAAACTGATAGAGCGTATGGTCCGGCGCTTTGCGCACCTTCATAAGCCGCAGCTTACGCAGGTAATACCGGTACATGAGGAGTATCTGCTCCCCGGGCGGCTTTGCGGAAACGGTGACAAGCCAGCGCCGTCGCCTGATTTTCTTTATCGCTATCGCTGCGCCTATGCCGGCGCAGAGCAGCAGCGGCGCAAGGAGCCACAGATTCCTGTCAGACAGGTACCTGATGACGCGGAACAGCGCGTTCGTGGCGCTGCTCAGGGCGGACGCCCGGTTTTTGTCCCTATCGTCATCCGTCTCATCCTTCTTCACGCCCTGCGGCGTTTCTTCCTGCGTGTCCGTCCCCGGCTTCGTACGCTTGTCCTCGTTGTTCGTCCGGTCCGACGTCAGATCCTCGTCGGGGTCCGGTATCTCGTCCGCGATACCGAGGCGTTCGAGCGTCTGCAACGACAGGTAGCGCGTGATAAGCTTCAGCTCGCGCGCCGGCGGGTCAAGGGGTTTCACGATACCGTAGTAAGCCCCCGCCCCGAGCGAGACCGTCAGGGTGAACACGAGAGCGGCGGCTATCGCCATTCCCGCGAACCCGGGTTTCGCCGTCTTTGCCGTCGCCATATTTCTGCGATAGGAACGCAGGGCGTACAGCGTCCCCGTAGCGACGAGAAAGATGATAAATTCCGCTAAATGGTCCTTTTCATAGAGGAAGCGCAGCGCGCAGAGCAGCAGGACGCCCGCCGCAAACAGCGCGATACAGCCCGCCTTCGTGCGCGACAGCAGAAAGACGGCTACCGGCGAAAGCAGCAATATGGCGAGATAGATATACGGGTTTTTCTCGGAATCCGTGAACATATCCGCGCCCGAAGCGCGCCCGAAGGCAATCGCTACGGCTATTCCCCCGATGAACAGTATGGTGACCGCAACCGTCATCTTCCGCGAATACGCGCCCGCAAAGAGCAGCAGCAGCGTTCCGAGCGTGACGCCGATCAGCAGCGGTATCTGCGCGGTCAGTTCCCGCGCCACATAGAAGCCCTCGGGGACCGTGCGTGAGATACAGCACGCGACGAGAGCGCAGAGCAGGAAGTCATATACGCTGCTTTGTATATAACGCCTTATCATACGGCCCTCTCCCCTCCGCCGAGCTCGCGCGCCGACGACAGCACGTAATACGGTATGCCGTCATATTCGAGCGAACGGAGCGGCCGCATCAGCTCATCCCGTTTCTTACCGGTCGCCGTTTCGGGTATCACCGCGATAAGCACGGGGTGTTTGCGGCGGAGCTTCAGCTCGCTGAGTATATCCGCCGTTTCCGCGGTCGGGTTCGCGGTGCAGTAGACGATAGTGCCGTGCGAATAGCGCGAACCGGCTTCATTCTGCAACAATTCCGCGCCGCGCCGCTCTCCGTCCGTCGCGGAAATGCGCGGCATATCCGACACGATGTCCGCGTAGCCCGGGCCGCGCCCGTAACCGACGCGGCGCGTCTCGCCGTTCTTGTTCCGGTAGACCACCTCATGTTCCATGCCGTTCTCCTCCGCGTAAGAGCCGATGGAGAGGCCGGATTCGACGACGGCGTCAAAGACGGACATGAGCGTGTCCGCATCGTAATGCGGCGAGAAAAAATCGAGCAGCACGGAGACGCCTATGACGCCGTAGCTTTCAAACTGCTTTGTCAGATAGGTATCGCCGCGCGCGGAAAGTTTCCAGTGAATGGTCTTGATCGGGTCGCCCCAGACGTATTCGCGCACGCCGATATAGTCCACGCCGTCAAGAGCGGTCGGCGCGAGTTGCCTCTCGCTCTCGGTCAGGACGGTCTGCGAGACGTCGAGGCTGCTGACATCGAAGATCTTCGGCGAGACGTCCACGCGGTGACGTTTCGTATTCCTCAGTTCACACGTAAACAGGCCGAGCAGGTCGTGTACTATGATTTTCTTGATGCCGGCGCTGTAGCTGCCGATATGGTCGAAGCGGACGGTAAACTCGAAACCGCGTTCCTCCCGCGGGCCGAGCGTGATATTCTGCGAGGTCACCGTATCGTCGTCGCCGAAAATATCGGAGATATAGAATACCGGCTCCAATCGCGGAAAGACGAGCGGCGAGAGGTTCCGCAGCTTCACGGTAAACCCCACTTCCGTTTCGCGGCGGCAGTCCTGAAAATCCGAGATCTCCTCGTACCGCAGATTGGCCTTCAGTATCCGCATATAGACGAACGAAAGCAGCACGGCGCCCAAGGTAAAGAGCGCGGGAAGATAGCCGTAGACGCCGCTGATAAAGACGGCGGGCAGGGCTACGAGCGCGAGTACGAACACGCAGACGCCGGTTTTCAGTGCTATGCGCTTTTTGCTCACATCTCCCTTCATACGGGTACCACAACGCTCCCGAGTATCTGTTCCATGACCATTTGCGGGGTCTTGCCCGCAAGCTTCGCCTCATGCGTCAGCGCGACGCGGTGGCAGAGCACAAACGGCGCGAGGTATTTTATATCGTCCGGAATCACATAGCTCCGGCCCTTATACAGGGCATAGGACTTCGCAAGCCGATACAGCGACAGGCTGCCGCGCGGCGAAGCGCCGATACGTATATCCGGGTGGCTGCGCGTCGCCCCGACGAGCTCTACCGTATACTTCGTGACCTCCGGACTGGCGTGTATCTCTTCGGCGGCCTCTTTCAGACGAATGACGTCCTCCGCCGTCACCACGGGCCGGATTGCCTGCCTGCCCTTATCCCCAAGCTCGACCACCTTGACCTCCTGTTCGAAAGACGGATAGCCGATGGACAGCTTCACGAGAAACCGGTCTATCTGCGCCTCGGGCAACGGATAGGTCCCGAAAGACTCGAGCGGGTTTTCCGTGGCGAGCACCATAAAGGGTTCCGGCAGTTTGTAGGTGATGGAGTCCACGGTGACCTGCCGCTCCTCCATCGCTTCGAGCAGGCTCGACTGCGTCTTTGCCGAGGCGCGGTTTATCTCATCAGCCAGCACGATATTGCTGATCACCGCGCCGGGCTTGAATTCAAACTCCCGCGTCTTTTGATTGAACAGGGAGAAGCCCGTCACATCGGACGGCATGACGTCCGGCGTGAACTGAATGCGCTTGAATTTCCCCTCGATCGACTTCGCGAGGGCCGCCACGAGGCTCGTTTTGCCGACGCCGGGCACGTCCTCTATGAGGATATGCCCCCCGGCTATCAGCGAAAGCGTCACGATCTCCACCGCCTCGCGCTTGCCGATTATCACGGTTTCGATATTTGCTATTATTTTTTCTATTGTCTCTCTGCTCATTTATTCCGCTCTTTCTTCTCTCTTGCAATGCTCCGCTTTCCTCTCCGCGCGTTTGCGGTGGAATTCCTCGACGTTCCACCAGATCACCATCGACTTCGTCGGCGCGAAATATTTGACCGCGCCGTCCGGCTGGTCCGTCAGGAAGGCGTCGCAGTTTGCGCGGAATACCGCTTCCCTGCCCTCGTCGATGCCGTGCTTGCCGAGCTTCAGCAGTTCCGCATAGGCTTCCTCGCGCGAGGCGAACACGCGCTCCCAGCCGTCGTCTATGATCCGTACGTTCGGGTCGAAACCCATGTCGTAGACGCGGTTGTAGAGGATGTTATTGCCGAGGCGGCGATCCTGCTGCGGGAAGTGGAACGGCGGTGCGCCGTGTTCCCGCGTCCCCTCAAAGAGCGCGCCGACGACCTGCGGTATCGACGGCGAATCGTTCGCCCAGATGATACACATGACCCACTTGCGCGCAAGCCGCACGAGTTCGGGAATATCAAACAGCCCGGCGCTGCGCGACGTCACGACCACGTCATACGCGCCGAGGGCGCGCACCTCGTCCTTGTCCTCCCAGTCCATAAGTATCGTATCGATCCTGCTTTCGTCGCCCTCGGCCTTCGCGTACTCCTGCAGCAGTTCGAGCATGACCGGCGAGGCGTCAAGCCCCGTCACGCGGGCCGCCCTCTTTGAGAGCGGGACCACGAGGCGCCCCGGCCCGCAACAGACATCGAGGACCGTATCCTCCGGCGCTACCTCCAGCAGGTCGAGCTGCTTCAGCGTGTAGTTCTTCTCCATCTGCACCATGCGGCTGTAGAACGGCGCCTCATTGTCCCAGCCGCCGATACCCCTGCCGGGTCCGTGGTGGTGCGGCGCGCCCGCGCCCTTGCCGTCGCCACCCTCCGGCGGGCGCCCCGGGAAGGGGCGCATGGCGAGGTTCATAAGCGCCTCCCAGTTGATGAGCGGCATCTTGTGCAGGGGCGGCCGATGCCCGTGGTGACGGTGTTTCTTTTCTTCGTTCATAGCTTTTCTCCTTACTTACAGCGTCGGCGCGCACACGCGGGCTATCCGCCCGTTCGCGTCGGCAAACTCAACGACATTGACATCCACGCCATAGGCGTCTTTTAGATTTTTCTTCGTGACGACATCCGCGGCGCCGCCGCAGATTGCCGGCGCGTTTTTCATCAGCAGCACGACCTTTGCATCCGTCATAAAGGTCTGGTCGGGGCTGTGCGTGGTCATGATGACGCCGTAGCCCTTCGTCGTCAGCGCCTTGACCTGGGATATGACGCGCACCATATTCCCGTAGTCGAGGCTCGCGGTCGGTTCGTCGAGCACGAGCATCTGCGGCTCCTGGGCTAAGGCGCGCGCTATCATGACAAGCTGCCGTTCGCCGCCCGAGATGTCCGTATAGACGCGGCGGCGCAGATGCTCTATACCCATATCGGCGAGCGCCTTATCCCTGATGTCGTAGTCATGCTGCTTCGGCTGGCCGAAGTACCCGACGCTGTTCAGGCGGCCGAGCAGCACCACGTCCTCGACGATATACGGGAACGGCGGCACATGGAACTGCGATACATAGGCCGTATAGCGCGCGAGCTTCCGCGCAGTCCAGCGCGCGATATTCTGCCCGTCTATGCGCACCTCGCCCGCGAGCGGCGGCAGCAGTTTCAGCAGGGTCTTGAACAGCGTCGTCTTACCGACGCCGTTCGGCCCGAGCAGGCAGCATATCTCGCCGGTACTCACCCCGAAGCTGATATTCTCGAGCACTTTGACCTTGCCGTAACCGCAGGCGGCGTTCCGTATCTCCAGCTTCATTCCCAGGTCCTCCTTCGGCCCGTGATAACGGCCACAAAGACGGGCAGCGTCACCAAGTCCACGACCGTCCCTATCGGCATGCCGTCGACGCTGAACGGCACGAAGAAGGCGATGTCGCGGCAGAGCAGAAGGACGAGGCCGCCTATCAGCAGATTGCCCCAGAACAGGCCGCGCGATTCCGCGCCGAACAGGCCGCGCGAGATAAACGGCACGATAAGGGATACCATGCCGACCGCCCCGCAATGCACCATGCCGGCCGTCATCATCAGACTGCCGAGAACGAGGGATATGAATTTGACCACGCGCGTGTTCAGCCCCATGCTGTTTGACTCATCGCTGTCAAAGCACACCGCGTTGAAGCTGAACCGCATCAGGAAGAACGGTATCACGGTCAGCGCCGTAACGGCCGCAAGCATGGCTATCGACACGGGTTCTGTATTGACATTGAGCACGTTTGAGAGGTTCTGGAGCACGAGCGCGAAGCTATTGTCCATGCCATAGACGAAATATGAGGTAACGCCGCCTATTATCTGGGATACGATGGCCGCGACAATAAGCAGGTCGAATACGGAGAATTTGCGCTTGCCGCTCGACAGCTTCGCGACGCCCATCACGAGGGCGAGCATCGTGAGCGCGAAGGCGTAGCAATACGTATACTTTTCAAGCGGCATATACAGGGTTGCCTCCCCGTAGGTCAAAGCCATCACGATAAGCCCCGCCTGTATGCCGGTCCCGACGCCGAGCATGGACGGGGCCGCCATCGGATTCCGGAATACGCTCTGAAAGATAGAACCCGCGAGCGCGAGCAGCATGCCGCACACAAAGGTGACGCCCGATATAAGCAGGCGGCCGTACGCCTCATAATACCCGACGCCGCGTTCCGCCATCAGCGCGGACCGGTTCAGCCACGCGCCGCCATGCGTCAGCCTGCTGATATGTATATCCGCCCACAGCCAGAGGCTTTTAAAGACGTCGGCAGGTGACTGGAAACCGCGCGACGCGATGCGTATGCAGAGCGAGAGGGCGAAGAGCAGCAGGACGCCGCCGAGCAGGAGCCGCATATACCTCTTGTGATTATTCCGCGGGACGCCCGCCGCGTCAAGCCCAATCGGCATGTCCCCTCCTCCGGTAATACACCAATATGACCATAAAGATGCTGCCGCCAACGAGGCTCGTCATGAGCCCGATGGTGCTCGCGAGCCCGAAGGCGCGCCCCACATGGAAGACGACCATCATAATAAGCGCGCCGAGCAGCGCGGAACCCGGTATCAGATAGTTGAAATCCGGCCCGACCATGCGCCGCGCCACGTGCGGAACCATAAACCCGATAAACCCTATCATGCCGCAGAATGAGATGATGACGGCCGTCAACACCGTCGATACGCCTATCGCTATGCGGCGTATCACGTCGACGTTGATACCCATGGTGCGCGCCTCGTCCTCGCCGAAGGCGAGCAGGTTCAGCTTTCTGCGCAGAAGCATGACGATGGCGATGCAGACGACTATCGGCGCGCCGATCAGCAGCAGGTGCAGGGGCGTAAACACATAGTCGAAGGTACCCATCATCATATAGCGCAGCGCGTAGGTCCTTGAGCCCTCCGGGTCGTTCATAAGCAAATAATATTGAATGAGACCGAGCGCGCTGCCGGCCGCGCCGCCGAACACGAGCCCCGAAAGAATCAGGCCGATGGACGAGAGGCGGCCGCCGCCGCTCATACGCCGCGCGACGAAGAGCACGAAAGCGACCATAAGGAAACAGCCCGCCATAATAAAGAACGCCTGCCCGAAACGCTCAAACAGGCTCCTGTTACGCGCTTCCTCAAGCGCATAGGTGATGGCATTCATTTCCGGTTCCCGATAGACGAACAGCACATATATCGTGCCGCCGAGTACGCCTCCCGTCTGCACGCCGAGGGTCGTCGGCGAAGCGAGGGCGTTCCTGAACGCGCCCTGATAGACGGCCCCGTTGACGGACAGAGCCGCGCCGACCAGGGCGACGATAATATACTGGGATATATGCCAGCGCGTCGATGACACTTCCCTGCCCGCCAGCGTATTGAAAAAAACGGAGATATTCTTCTGCGTCATCTCGAAATACCACGCGAGATTGTGTTGCCACGCGTTGACGGTGATGTTGTCGGGCAGGAACAGGCAGATAAAGTAGACCACCACGCCCGTGACCGCGAGGATCGTGAGCGTACGCGCCCTGCTGTCCCTGCGCTTCCGGCGGATATTCTCGTCGCGAAACAGCTCGTGTTCGGCAGCTTCAATATTGAATTTTATCTTCGCGTCGAGCGCACTCATAGCCTTACCGTCGCCGTCCCTTACTTACCCGACAGAATCGCGCTCACCTGCGCGTCCGAAAGCTCATAGCGATAAAACGTCGTATAGAACTTCTTTATCTCGGCCCGCACATCGGACTCGCTCGATTTGCCGTGCAAGCGCCAGCTTGCCCATATCGCTTCCAGTACGCTTTCGGGCGAACCCCCCGTCCAGTTTGTGACCCCGCCCGGGTTGACATATATCTCGTAATCGCCGCGGATATAGCTGATAATGGGATAGTCCTTATAATAATAATTCTTCACATTGCCGATGGTCTTTTGCCCATAGGGCTTCCACAACGCCGAACTCAAGAGCTTGTTCTTTATCGACGCGGAATCCACCACGACGGATCGGAAACTGTCCTGCCCGATACCGACATCGATAGTGCCGCCATCCCGGACAAGCCCCATGCTCTCGGCCTTATCCGGGTATACCGGCAACGCGCCGTCCGATAGCGAAACACCGCTTGTATTGAGGTTTATCGGCAAAGCGGCCACCGAGGCGTACGTAGTGTTCGTGAACCGGGCGGCGTTATTCAGGACGCCCGCGGCGCTCATATAATAACTGAGCGGGCTGGACGAATAACCGAGCGGCGCTATCGCGACGCCGGACTCGTCGATGTCCGAACCGGCTATGGAAAACTGCGCGGATCGCCATTCGGAGAGGAACAGCGTGTAGGAACCGTTTTCCGTCTTTTGCCCCGTATATTTTTTTCTGCCGTTAAGGGCAACATCATTGTTGAAATCGAAACTGTTCCACGTGAATCTGCCTCCGGCGAGGTTCTGGACCCGGTCTAAGAGGTCGTTCGCATAGGTCTCGTAGGCCTCCGCGAGCGCCGCCGCGTCGACGCCGCCGGGCTCGGCGCTGCGGTCCCCTATCATTTTGCCGGCAATTTTGACGGCGCGGACTATGTTCGTATGCGTATTCGGTTTCGGGAGCGTGACAAGCGGGATAGCGTTCTCCTTCAGTGTTGCTATCTGCGCGGCCGAAAAACTGTCGTCCCCGGAAACCATCACCACCACGTCGGGCGGCGTCGCAAGCAGGGCGTCAAAATTCGCGCCGCTCATCGGCGAAGCGCCGTCACCCGCCCAGAGCTGCTGAGCCGCGGAAATATCCTCGCTTGAAAATACCGTCGCGCCGAGGGCGTTCGACGCCACATTCCCGGAGGTTCCGGACAGGATGCCCTTTCCTCCGAGCATCTGTATAATAAACGCCGCCTCACCGGGCGCGACCACCCTGTTCACCTTTTCGGGCAGCGCAACCTTAACGCCGTTTGCGTCCTCTACTTCGCGGCTGTCCTCCTCATCGGACGGCCCCGCCGTATCGGGCCCGCCGCTCGGGACATCCCCCGTTTGCGTACTATCCTCCGGGCCGGGAACCGGCTCCTTATCGCTCTCCGTTTCCGTGTCGGTAGTGTCGGGAACGGACGCGGGGGTCGCCGCATTGTTTTTGTCCGCGCCCTCCGTCGCGGGAACCGGCGGCGTCTGTTTCCGCTTCTCCGTATCGGCAGTGTCCGTCGGCGGCAGCTCAATATCGGGAGTCGCGCTGTCCTCCGTATGCTTTATGAGGTAATGCTCATCGGAGGGGTCAACATCCTTCGCGTTCTGGTCATAGATAATCTGTTCGATTACCGAGCTTTCCCGGCAACCGGACAGTAACGTCATAAAAGTGAATAGTAGAACGACAATCAGCACTACCCGGGAGTGTTTTGAACCCATTGCGTATTTCCTTGCGCTTCCTTTATAAAATCAAGGTCTGGATGGTGGCATTAATTTTGACTTAATTATATAGGGCTTTGGTTAAAAAAAGTGTTGCCATGGCAACACTTTCGGGAATTTTATTCCGGTAAGAGCGGAAAGCCGCCTCCCGGGAGGGAAGCGGCTCCGTAGTCTGTGGTTTCTGTGCGGCCCTATGCGATCCAGGCGCCGCTTCGGGCGAATTTATAGGTCTTGCTGCCTATCTTCTGCGAACCGGTCACCATAGCCCCGTTCGATTTAAGATAGTACCAGGTGTTCTTGACCTTCACCCAACCGGTCTTCATGCTGCCTGCGGTCTTGCCTTTCGCTGGGTCAAGGTAGTACCATTTGCCGACGTCTTTCACCCAACCGGTCTTCATCGCGCCTTCGATCCTGCCCTTCGTCGGGTCAAGGTAGTACCACTTGTTCTTGTCCTTTACCCAGCCGGTCTTCATTGCGCCTTCGGTCTTGCCTTTTGTCGTATTAAGGTAATACCATGCGTCGCCGGCCTTCTGCCAGCCGGTCTTCATTGCGCCTTCGGTCTTGCCTTTTGTCGTATTAAGGTAATACCATGCGTCGCCGACCTTCTGCCAGCCGGTCTTCATTGCGCCTTCGGTCTTGCCTTTCGCCGGGTCAAGGTAGTACCACGCGCCGTTGTATTCTATCCAGCCAGTGGCGGTTTTACCGTCGACCACGTACTGCCACGCGCCGTCGGGTTGCCGTTCCCAGGTCCCCTTATTACAGTCAGGTACGGGCGTCGTGTCTTCGGGGGTATTTCCCGCGGGCGGATTCACAGCTGACGGGTTCTCAGCCGGCGGGTTCAACGGCGGATTCTCCGGCGGGTTCGACGGTGGATTCGACGGCGGATTCTCCGGCGGGTTCGACGGCGGGTTCGACGGCGGATTCTCTGGCGGATTCTCCGGCGGGTTCTCCGGCGGAACGTACGGAGAATCGCTTGGTACGGTAAAGGTGGCCGACGCGCCGGCGCCGATCGGTTCGCCTTCAACTGTTCCGCCCGCGGTTATTTCGTACGTGCCGGCGTCGGTCGCCTGTATCTTCATATCCAAGACGACGTTATCCCAGATTTTGCTCGGCTCAACCAGCTTTTCGTTAAGAGGCACATAGGCTCCGGCAAAATTCTTATAGGTTATTACCACCTCGTTTTGGTTAGCATACGGTGTGCCGTTTACTTTCAGCCAGAAATGCGGATTGCTGATTGCGCTTTCATTGGTATGGGCGAACGTCAGCCGGGCGGGTACCGGCGTACCTGTGCTGGCAACCTCATAGACGGGCTTATCGGTCGCAAGCGTCCAGCCGGTATCTCGGGTCTCCAAATCATCCACAAACAGATACGCCGACGCGTCTTCCGCGCTGATTGACGCGCCGTCTACCGTGCCGTTCGCTTCTATCCGGTACGCCCCGGCGTCGGTCGCCTGTATCTTCATATCCAAGACGACGTTATCCCAGATTTTGCTCGGCTCAGACAGCTTTCCATTTTTTTTGCTACCAATATCCACATAGGCTCCGTCAAAATTCTTATAGGTTATTGTCACCGCTCTTTGGTTAGCATACGGTACGCCGTTCACTTTCAGATCAAAGAGTGGTTTGCTCGTTGCGCTTGCATTGGTATGGGTGAACGTCAGCCGCGCGGGTACCGGCGTACCTGTGCTGGCAACCTCATAGACGGGCTTATCGGTCGCAAGCTTCCAGCCGTTGTCTTCGGCCGATAACTCACCCACAAACAGATACGCCGACGCGTCTTCCTCGCTGATTGACTCGCCGCCTACCGTGCCGTTCGCTTCTATCCGGTACGCCCCGGCGGCGGTCGCCTGTATCTTCATATCTAAGACGACGTTATCCCAGATTTTGCTCGGCTCAGACAGCTTTTCGGTAAGAGGCACATAGGCTCCGGCAAAATTCTTATAGGTTATTACCACCGCGCTTTGGTTAGCATACGGTGTGCCGTTCACTTTCAGATCAAAGAGTGGCTTGCTGGTTGCGCTTGCATTGGTATGGGCGAACGTCAGCCGGGCGGGTACCGGCGTACCTGTGCTGGCAACCTCATATACGGGCTTATCAGTCGCAAGCGTCCAGCCGTTGTCTTCGGCCGATAACTCACCCACAAACAGATACGCCGACGCGTCTTCCTCGCTGATTGACTCGCCGCCTACCGTGCCGTTCGCTTCTATCCGGTACGCTCCGGCGGCGGTCGCCGTCACCTGAAGCGTCAGCGTCATACCAACTGTAATATTCTGCGCGTTCGCGCTGCCAAGCAAATGAGCGATGTCATCGTATTGGTTGTCGCCGCGCAGGTATTTTATCTTCACATCAGCCTGCTCGTCATAATACCTGCCATTTATTTTCAGCCAGAAGCTCGGTCTGCTGCTTGCGTTTGCCATGCCGTTCCCGAATGTCAACGTCGGAGTTCCGGTTACCTCCGTATTCACCGCAGCCGCCTTATAGACGCCCGCCGGAGACAATCCGCCAAACGTAAGCGTCCAACCGGTATCGGTC
>JAITEX010000139.1 GCA_031281765.1 Eubacteriales Family XIII. Incertae Sedis bacterium
TGCGCGGCGTCCTCGGGGGCAGGGACAGCGACAGCGTCCCCATAGAATATGAGTACCGGCTTACGGGCAAGGAGATATTCCTCGCGGGCATCGCGAACAGCCACGCGCTTATCAGCGTCGCCGTGCTCTTTGGCATACTGTCCGGCATCTATGGCTATTTAGACGATTTTGCGGGCATCCTGAATTTCGATATGGGGAGCGCGGCCGCCGACGCCGCATCGCACGTATTCGGCCCGCTCGCGGGAAGCAGGGCTATTATTATCGTCATTGTTTTTATCGTACTCATCGTATTCCTTATCGGCTATGTCATGGCGGTCGTCTCTAAATTTATCGCGTTCGGCGGCTTTGTGATACAGAAGCGCGGGGACCGCATTGAGGTGCAGCGCGGCCTGCTCGCGCGTAAGTCGAGCAGCATCGTGACGCACCGCGTCCAGACCGTCAATGTCTCGCAGGGGCTGCTCATGCGCCTGCTCGGCTATGCGGAGGTGCGAGCGGAAACGGCGAGCGCCTTAGCCACCCAGAATAATAACCAGAAGGCACAGCTTGAGGATTCCGTCATACACCCGTTTATCAAACTGAAGAATCTCGACGGGTTCCTCGCGGGCGTCCTGCCGGAATTTACGGATAGGCCGCGCGAATTAGCGCCGCTGACGCTGCGCGCTCTGCGCCGCAGCGTGACGCGCTACGGCGTGTGGAGCCTTATCATCCTCGGCGTGCCGGTAGTCGTCATACATCATTTCGAAAAACTGCCGGGCTACGTCTTCGCTATCGCGGCAGCGCTCTGGATCCTTATGCTGGTCTGCGGCGCGCTGAAGTGGAAGGGCAGGGCCATCGGCCGGACGGAACGCACCCTCGCCATGCGCCGGGGCGCGGTGCGGCGTCAGGTCGTCTACCTGAAGAAACCGAAGATACAGCACGCGACGAAGGAGGTCAACCCCTTCCAACACGCCGCGAAAATGGCGACGTTCAGTGTCTACACAGCCGCCGCGCAGGGAAAGCGCAACGCGATAAAAGACCTGACGACGGCCGCAGCGGACGACTACCTCGCCTGGACGGAACCGGGACGGAAGAAGATCGCGATTTCTCCGGAAATATAGCGTTATTTCGCTGAATATATCGTTTTTTCGTTAAATATATCGTTTTTTTTGCGAGTATATCGTATAATATTCAAGTATACTAATGTTTTGCGATGATAAGGCGGTTATTATGGACAGGCGTAAAGATCCCTATTCCCCCGGTGCGGGCAGGCCACCCTTTGCCTTAGTTGGGCGGGCAATTGATATAGACGAGTTTGAAGCGGCGGCATGGCGGATTGAAAATGGCATGGACGCGCGTCCCCTCGTGTTCTATGGATTGCGCGGTGTCGGAAAGACAGTGTTGTTGCGCGATTTCCAAAAAAGGGTTGCTTCAAAGGGTTGGGTTACCGCGTTTGTGGAAGCGAATCCGGAGAAGAGCCTTCGGGCTATGCTTAGCGATGAACTCAAATTAGCCATAGCGGAGATGGCAAAGCCCTCCGCAGGGGAAGTCATGCTGAAAGCGCTAAAAACCATGATGAGTTTTATCCAATTGGGGATGGATTCTTCCGGGCAGCTTTCCCTCGGTATGGACTTTTCGAAAATCGATTATTCGAATGCGGCGACCGGCGACCTTTCCGGCGATTTAACCGTTCTCGTGCGCGACCTTTCAGCCTCCTGTGAAAAGACAGGGAAAGGCGTAGCCCTGTTCATAGACGAGGCGCAGGATCTCAGCGAGAGCGATCTGCGCGCTATCAACATGGCTGCGCACAGGGCAAGCCAGGAGGCCTACCGGTTTATTGCGGTCATCGCCGGCCTGCCTACGCTTCCCCGGATATTGGCCGATATAAACAGTTACGCCGAGCGGCTCTACCGGTACCGGTCATTAGCGGAGCTTGACGCGGAATCTTCCCGCGACGCCTTGACCGAACCTTCGTTAGCGCGAGGCGTACGGTGGGAAGATGATGCGGCCTCGCTGGCGGTTGCGGAAACGGGAGGGTTCTCTTATTTCATACAGGAATACGGCTCCGCTGTATGGGGGCAGGCTACGGCTTCGCCCATAACGGTGGGCGATGTGAAAGACGCGCGCGCTGAAGCAATCAAGAGGCTTGACGAAGGGTTTTTCCGTTCGAGATGGGACAGAGCCTCGGAAGCGCAGAAGGTGTACCTGCAAGCGATGGCATCGGATGGAGACGGCCCGAGTTCCACATTGGAAATAGCAAATAGGCTTGGGGTCAAACCCACAAGCCTGTCACCGAGACGCGCCGGCCTTATTTCGAAAGGATTGATTTACTCGGCAAGCAGCGGGACCGTTGCCTTCACCGTCCCGCAAATGGCGCAGTTCATCAAGAGACAAACGACATAGCGCATTGCAAATCCTTCATGTCATGACGAGCAAGTCGTTTAGCGCCATGAACGCGCCTCTCCTTCTTTCTGCTGCCGCAGAGCGTTGAACTTTCGCTCATGGTATTATATAATGTACAAAACGTACAATAGGTACAAAGCGTACAGTATCGACGGAGGATAAGGCGATGGTTGCCATAAAGGCCACAGATGTCAGGAGAGAGTTCTCAGAGTTTTTGGATGAGGCGATAAAGAAGCCGCAGTACACAAAACGCCGCAAGCAGATATACATTACGATTCCTTGCGAAACGTTAGACAAAATATTTCCGTACAAGATTCGCGTTACCATAAAAAAGGATAGCGACGGCAGTTATTATTCGGAGAATGATACGCTGCCCGACATCATTGGCTACGGCGCGACGAAGGACGCGGCCCTGGCGTCTTTGCGTGACGACCTCATTGCCTATTCCTATGAATATAATGATAATTTCCCCCTCTACAGCGTTGCCCCGAACAGGGCGGATGACCTCCCGATGGTGATGAAAATACTATCGCATTACGAGAAGGATGGCGATATTTCGTCAATCATGGAGGTACGGTAATATGCCGTCGTGGAAAGACCTTGACAAATTCCTGCGCAACGACAAGTGGACCCATCTTCCGCAAAACAGCGGCACCGATAAGACCTATGTAAAATATCTTCCCGACGGAGAAATTTTGAGAACGAGGGTATCCAGGAGCAGCGCCGAGATAGGCAAAGGTTTATTCGCGTCCATTCTCAAGAACCAGCTTCATGTCTCCAAAGAATATTTCAACAAAGTGCTCTCAAGCGGCAAGCATAGTTCGGACGACCCGCGGCTGCGGAAGCAGTGATTTGCAGCACCGCAAATCCGGAATTATATGAACCCGTTTGTGATATGATATATTCAGCGTATTTAGTAATCTGGACGGGAGGACATCATGGGCAGACTTGAAGGGAAGATTGCGATAATTACGGGCGCAACGTCCGGCATGGGCGAGGCGGCGGCGCATCGCTTTGTGGAGGAGGGCGCGAAGGTCGTTTTCAACGGGCTCGGCGCCGAAAAAGGGCTCGAGGTAGAGCAGGCCCTGAAAGCGAAGGGCGGTGAGGCGCTCTATGTGGACGCGGACCTTGAGGACCTTGCGGCCATCGACACGCTCGTGTCCACAACGCTCGAAACCTTCGGGACCATCGACGTGCTCTACGGCAACGCGGGCATAGCCGCGACCTATGACTTTCACAATCTCGATATGACGCTCGAATACGACCGGATCATGAACATAAACCTGCGCGCAAACGTCTATCTGACGCGGCAGGTCCTGCCGACGATGATGGAGAAGCGCAAGGGGAACTGCGTCTATACGATTTCCCTCGCGGCCGAGGACGGCCTGCCGCGCAACGCGATATACAGCGCCGCGAAAGCCGGCATGAAGAACCTCGTGAAATCGCTTGCGATGGAATATGGCGAGTACGGCATACGTTTCAACGGAATCCTGCCGGGTTCGACCTATACGGCCATGATAAAACGCGGCGGCGAAACCGAAAAGCTCTTTATGCCGACCATCCCGATGAAGCGTTATGCGGAACCGTGGGAGATAGCGAACGCGGCCGTGTTCTTCGCGAGCGATGAGACGCCGTTCTGCACGGGGGCGATGCTGACCGTGGACGGCGG
>JAITEX010000186.1 GCA_031281765.1 Eubacteriales Family XIII. Incertae Sedis bacterium
AATTCCTTGATGCCGTATTTCTCGATGTCCTTTTTCGTGAATAATTCGAGCTGCTTCTCGACCTCTATCTCGACGGGCAGCCCGTGCGTATCCCAGCCCGCCTTGCGCGGCACCTGATAGCCCTGCATCGTCTTGTGGCGGTTCACGGAATCCTTCAGGGTGCGGCTGATCACATGGTGAATGCCCGGGCGGCCGTTTGCCGTCGGCGGGCCCTCGTAGAATAGAAACCGCGGGCTTCCCTCGCGGCCCTCGACGCACCGGCGCAGCAAATCGATTTCTTCCCACCGGTCCGCCTGCTTATTCTGAAAATCCGCTATCGGCTCCAACGATAAATTTTTGAACATACGCTCCTCCGCTTTCTCTTGTTATATTATAAATACCTGATAAACTGAACCAAATAGCCCGGCGAATCCTGATGTAATTCCTCATCATCAAGAAGGCGATTATACATTTTCACAAACCCATTCCGAACATAAAAATCGACAAGCTTAGGGTGATCGGCACATTCAAGATAGACCATTTTCCCGCTCAAATTTCTTTGCGCGGCCACAATAATATTTATAGCAAGTTGCAACAACTCCGCTCCCGAAATTAAATCCTCGCATCCCGAACTGTAATTTTTGCCAATCTGCCCTATGAGTGGTATGGGTACTATATACCTTTTTAAATCCGGATAATAAATACCGAATCTAAGGAATCTATTTTCCCAACTCTTACTTGAAACAGAATCGGGTTCGATAAAAAACAGCTTGTTAGCAAGGGAAAAATATCCGCCGATAACCCATTTGCCGTTTTTATTCATAAGGACAATATGGGTATTTGCTATTGAACGTTTCGAAAAATCTATAGCTTTCCCATGAAGAAAATCCTCTACATCCAAATTATATTTACATGAAAAATTAGAGAGGAGTTTTTTTGCCTTATCCTCTCCAATTTCATTTATGACATCGAATAAATTTGCAACTACATACTCTAACATAGGGTATCATTTTTCAAATTATTCTCTATCCAACGCTTATCTGCATATTTTACATTGCCGGACAGTTTAACAGGTTTATTCTTCTGCTTTTGAGAGACCTCTACGGCCTTCACAAGCGCCTTGAAAGCGTCCTTATCTTTAATCACGACATTATGCGAAAAACTACTTGTTGCCATATTCCCGGCCTCCTTTCATACAGTATTCTCTTTAATAATTATACCAGTTTAGATAGTGATTGCAACATCACCTCTCATCTTCCGCTCCTTCCGGCTCCGCTTCCACTTCTCTCCAATAAAGCAGGTTCTGAACCGCGCCGCGAATTTCGAATACGCCTTCGTTCTCCCGTGGCGAAACGCCGAAGAGGCGCGGGACCGCGAGAATTTTCCCGGTCGGGATACGAATGGCATAATATATGGTTCCCCCGGCCTCACCGGGCCTGCGGTCGAGTTCCATTTCGACGCGGTCCGCGCTGATATGAAAGGCCGACGCGATTTCACTGCGCAGCCGCGCTTCGTTTTCCGCCGAGAAGCCGCCCTCGTAAGCGGCCCTCTCCGCGGCCGAACGCGCGGCGCCCTCGGAGCGTGTGACGGCTGCGTAGCGTTCCTCCATCAGCATGAACTGCAGGACAAAGGCGAGCAGCAGCGGCAGCAACGCCGCGCAGACGATAAGCTGCTTCATTCTCCAAGCATCCCCTCCGCACCGGCTTTCAATATATCGCCCGACGCCTGCGCGACGGAGCCCTCACCCGGGCCCGCGATAAGGCCGTAGATAAACACGCCGAGAGCGATAAGCGAAGCGAGTACGATATACTGTTTCATTCGAGGCCCATCTGCTCATACAGGTTTTCGGTAGTCTTATCCGTAATCCCTTGCGCGGAATCCTGCAGGCCGATTACCATCGCGGCGATGGCGATGCCGAGTATTATGGTGGCCATCAATACTATCATTTGCTTCATTATGCTGTCCTTTCAAAAAAACATCTCTGTCAGCTGACTCTTCTGCGATAAAAAATACGCTACGATAATAAAATTCATAAACACGACCATGACGTTTACGATGACGGGAAGAAAGACGAGGTCGCTCAGGTTTTCGCTCCGGCGTTTCAGGCGCGTGGTCCGGAACTCCTTCATCGCGGCCTGATAGGCCGCAAGCGTTGTGGCGAGCTTGTCCGGCGAGACGCGGTCGAAGCGCAGCAATATGCCGATAAAATCCTGCGCCGATTTCGTACCGGCCGTCTCGGCAAATACCTGAGCGGCGCCCGTCAGCCGGTTCACGCGCACCAAAGCAAGCGCCTTCAGCGACGCCGCGCCGAGCGTACCGCCGCGGTCGGCAAACTGTTCAAGCAATCCCGCCGCCGTCGGCGACGAGGCCGGCCCGGCAGAGGCGATATTCCGCACAAAGCTGATGGCGTCATATATCTCTCTGTCAACTTTTTCTCTTTTCAATCGCGCCGGAACAATGCCTGCCGTTACGCGCATCGCCTCCGTTACGCGTTTCAACCGCGAAACCGCTTCCTTCCTCCGCCCGGCCCGGCCGCGGACAAGGAAGGCCCCGGCTGCAAAAACCGGCAGAATTATGAGCGTCATCACGGCATCGTTCATCAGAAATCCAGCTTTCTGTTCATAATGAGCTGCAGCAGGCCGAGGTTCAGCATAAAGAGGAATGCCATCGCCGCGAATAGGCTGAGCCCTTCATAGGTATAGAACTGGTTTCTGAGGAATTCAAGCGGCGACAGCCCGAGCTTCGCGACGGACACAAAGACGGTCCCGGCATAGAGCAGCGGGATGAGCAGTACCGTAATGCGCACGGCTTCGCCGTTGATGCGTTTTCGTTCTTCCGCAAGCGCGCGGGCCTCGCGCAGCTGCACCATCAGGTCCTCGAGCGCGAGGGATATGTCGCAGCCCGTAAGAGCCGCCGCTTTGATATGGTAGGCGAGCAGGCGTCCCCAATTCGTGCCGATGCCGTAAGCGAACCTGTTTGTGGCCGCAGCTATCTTCTCCGCGTTCCCCGTGGCGCGCAGTTCTATGAGCAGGGCTGACATCAGCCTTCCCGTAACTTTGATAGGCCCGCCCGACGCGGCGCTCTTTTCGAGCGTGTCAAATATATTGCATGACGAAATCCAGTATTGCGAGATGAGCAGCGAGATGAGCTCCTCTCCCTCAAAGCTGCCTTTGCGCCGTATTTTCTCGAGCCGGAGCCGAAGCGCCAGATACGGTACGGACGCAAAAAGCAGCGCGGTGAGCAGCGCGCGGGCCGCGCCGAGCACGGAGGCCGACGAGGCAAAAATCAAGACCCCGAGGCCGAGCGTCAAGGTAATGAGCGCAGACGGCTTCACGCGCCCGCCCGTCACGGCGGCAAGCACGTCATCGAGGTGTGAGACGAGCGAGAACGCCTGCTCCCGCTTCCTCTTGCGTACACGCAGCCGCCGCCCGCCAAGCAACAGCTCCGGTATCCCGGAAATTTGTTTCCTGACCAGCAGAAGCAGGCCGGCCAGGAAAACCATATATAAAAACGCGCTCACAAGCGTGATTGCGGTCATGACAGCCTCCCCCTGATTTCGAGGTTTTGCAGCTCCTTTTCAAAAACAGCGAACGCCGTATGGTCCGCCGACAGAAAGCGGCGGCGACGGTCCGCGTCGATGCGAAAGGTCCATCTCCACTTATCCTTTGCGGCGTCGTAGACGCAGATGTCCTCGGCATAAGGGCTGCCGTCCCGCACGCCTACTTCGTAGATGCCCGCGAGCTTCTTTTTGCCCATCCCCTGCAAGCTCACAAAGTGAAACACGTAGTCAAAGCTCGAGGCGACGCGCAGCTCCGTTTTCGCTATGTCGCCGCCCATGCACCTGACGATTTCCGTCGCCGCTTCCGCCGCAAACATCTTCGGGTCGCGCAGGTGGAAGGTCATCTTCATGCGCCGCGTACCGCGCTGCGCGAGCCGGACCGCCGTATCAAGCGCAATGCCGTCCCGCGCTTCCGCAAGGATAAAGTAGTCCGCGTCGCTGCGCATCAGGTTCTTCGCGATGCCCGCAAGCGTATCCCCGTCCGCAATCAGCTGCACTATCGGCGCGGACGGCATCAGGTGGTGCATGGGTATCTCGGGGTCGGTCTCGACCATCACGCCCTCAAGCGCCGGGTCTTCATAGCTCTGCCACGTGGACAGGAAGGTTGTCTTTGCCGAGCGGACGCTGCCGCAAAACACGACATTGACGCCGAGGCGCACCATGCTTTCGAACAGCGGGATCGCCTCGGCGGGTACGGTGCCGCGGCCGGCCTGCTCCTCAAACGAGTAGACCGGTATGATGTACCGGCGGAATATAATGACGTCAAGCCCCTCTTTCACTATGCCGCTTCTGAATATTGTGACGCGCGTCCCGTCGAGCATATAGACCTCGTGAAACGCCTTGTCCTGACGCTCCCCCGGAGCAAGCAGCAGCAGAGCGCGAATCAGTTGATCGCGCCGGTCGCGTTCTATGCGTTGTGGCATCAGCCGCATTACGCCGCTCTTTAAAAAGTACACGCGGTCGCCAATCACCTTCGCGGAGCTGCTGTCCCCCCATGCGGCCGTAAACCATTCCGCGAGCCCGGCGAGCCCCCATACTTCGTGGAAAATGGCGTCCGGCGCATCCTTGTACCACGACGGGAACTCCGTTTTTTCACCGGGGCCCGCAGTTTCGGCAAGCGCTGTCCGTATCTTTTCCTTTATTATGCGCGTCTCTTTTACATAGCCTATCATAGCCCGTTTCTGCAAATCCACGGCCGCCGACATCGTCTCGGCGGATTCGTTCCACTCGGCATGCAGCCGCCGTTCGGCGCATTCACACGCGGTCTTGAAATCCATCAGTTCCTCCTCAGCACTATTACGAGCGACGGTTCCCCCGCGGCCTCTGCATACGCTTTGAGTCGCATATAGCTCGCGAGATCCGTAATGATTTCGATATGGTCCACATCCGCACCGCTCTCCGGACGCGCGTTCAGTCCTTCCCCGCCGAAAATCCCGGCCTCGCCGGCCTGCCGCGTAATCTCATCGTTTTCATCATCCTTCACGAAGGCGACCTTATAGATGCCGAACGCCGTCGTCCCGTCCGCCGAAACTATTTCGGCCTCGTCGCCCTGCCGCAGCGCGCTTGAACACATGTAGATCCAGTCGCGCCGTATCACGAAATAGGAGGTCTCCGCTTCATCCGCAGACCGCGCTTCGTCGAGCAGCTTCGCGGATAGTTGCGCACCCTTCGGTATGAACGCCGCAGCCCTCTTCCCTTCGGCCTCGCTCGACTGGTTTGCGTAGACCACCTCCGAAACCTTCGCGTTCAGCGGCGCCGCGACCGTTGTCAGCATCGACGCGGTAATGATTTCCGACGCGGGTATATCCTCCGCCGCTACGAGCACCTCGTCCATCAGCGCTATCTCGCGCCCCTTCGCCTCCCAGAACGCCAGCAGTGCTATCGCCAGCACGATGAGCAGTACGCCGGAAAGGCGTTTCATCGCCTCTTTTCTTATGTTTTTCAAGTATCCTCTGTTCTTCATATATTCTCTCTCCCGCCGTCGCGCGCACGCGTTCGCATCACTTGGGAAGTTTTCAGTTTAAAAACTTTTACTTCCGCTACTGAATATATTTTACAGTATACCATGAATTTACATTATGTCAATAGTTTCCTTGAAATTTTTTTATGAAATAATAAAAAGTCTCAATGCGACACTTTTTGAGAATTTCAAAAGCCTCAGCACGACACTTTTTGGTGATTTACAAATTTTCTTTGTGTACCTGTGTTATTATTCTTCGACCGGCTCATCCGCCGCGGTCATGGCGTCTATCTCGTCGTCCGTCGGCAGATGCTCACCCTCTTCAAGCGGCGTGACCATGCCGAGCGCGTCCGTCACCGGCAGGATAAAGCTGATGCCGCGGCCCTTTGTCTTCAGGCCGGCTGTCACGAGTATCGCCTGCGTGATGGTTTTCGCGAGCTCCTTTTTGACGAGAATCAGAATCATCTCCTTTTCGGGCGTGATGGCGATATTCATGAATTTCTCGGTCTCGTGGATGCCCGTGCCGCGCGCGTAGAGTATCGTGCCGCCGCGCGCGCCCGCGTCCCGGGCCGCGTCGATGACCTGGTCCGCGTAACCGCGGTTCACTATCGTAATGATACACCGGTATTCGGCTTCGCTGTAATCTGTTTTTTTCATCTTCATACCTCTGCTTACTTCTCCTGCTCCTCGGGGTTTGCTCCCGAAATATATTTTAACGATACGGGGCCGCCCACGCCCGAGATGGGCACGATGAACGCGACCCCCCTGCCGGGTTTGCCGAGCGAGAACTTGTACTCGACCATGGACAGGGCTATCTTCTTCTTCGATTCCGTCACGACGCTGAACACGATGTCCGCCGAATGCTCGCTGAGCCCGAAATAATCCACGAGGTCGAGCCCGACGGCCGAATAGCCGACCGACGCCATGTTGAACGTCACGCCGAGATGCCGCATCTCCGCAATGACCTTGTCGCCCAGTCCCCGTTTCACTATCGTAACGAGCAGGTAGATGCGCTCGAAACCGCCCTGCTCATGCGCCTTTTCAACATTCATGAAGCTCCAACCTCCGAATCGTCTTCTTCGTCAAAATCTATATAGGTATTGTCGTCCCGAATCTCCTCAAGCAGCCGGTCGTTTGCGACTAAGGCCGCCCACTCGGAACTCGCGAGGAACTCCGAGTCCATCTCCGCAACCGCGTCTTCACCGACCTCCGACGCCTGCGTCGGCATGGCCCATTCCACAAACTGTTCATCCTCTTCGACTTCATGCGCAAGTTCCTCGTAGGCCTCCGCTTCGTCGGTCGCCGTATGGCGCAGCTTGACATTGTAGATGAAGCCGATGAGCTGTATGGTGACAAGGGGCGTCATGGCCACCATCGCGACCACCCCGAACGCATCCATCATAATATTGCCGCCGGCAGCCGTGCAGGCGCCCATCGTAAACGGCAGCAGGAAGGTCGCCGTCATCGGGCCCGAAGCGACCGCGCCCGAGTCGAACGCCAGGGCCGTGAAGATGCGCGGCACGAAGAACGACAGTATAATGGCGAGGCCGTAGCCCGGCACGAGCATCCACCAGATGCTGACGCCGAACACCACGCGTATCATGGCAAGCCCGACCGAGATGCCGACGCTTATCGAGAACGCGAGCAGGAGCGTCTTCCCCTTGATCGCGCCGCCCGTCAGATCCTCGACCTGCTCCACGAGGACGTGGACCGCCGGTTCCGCGAGTACGATGAAGTACCCCATGATGACGCCGAGCGGAATGAGTATCCAGTTGTACGGCAGGGCGCCGACGAATTCCCCGATAAAGGTCCCCGCCGGCAGGAAGCCGATGCCGACGCCCGTCAGGAATATCGTAAGGCCGAGGAAGGTGTAGAGCAGGCCGACGCCGATACGAATCAGCTGCGCCTTCGGCAGCTTCAGCGCGAATATCTGGAAGAGCGCAAAGACGACAAAGAGCGGGGCGACGGCGAGCGCGATTTCATGGAGGTATTCCGGGAAGCCATGGATAAAGACCGCGAACAGGTCTCCCAGAGTATGGAAGTCGCTGATATTCGTGGCCGACATGGTCGATTCCTTTGCCTTGAAGAAAAAGCCGAGCGCCATGACCGCGAAGATAGGCCCGATACTGCATAATGCCGCGAGGCCGAAGCTGTCGTCACGCGAACTGCCGCCGCCGCGGACGGCTGAAATGCCGACGCCGAGCGCGAGGATGAACGGTATCGCAAAGGGTCCCGTCGTGACGCCGCCGCCGTCGAAGGCGACCGCGAGATATTCCTTCGGCACGAAAATACCGAGTATGAGCACGGCGACGTAGAGTCCGCCGAGCAGGTAGGACATATTCCAGTTGAACACGATGCGCAGCATGGCAATCACGAGAAAGGCCCCGAGCCCGACCGCGACCGATACGGTCAGGACATTGACCGGCACGCCCGGTATCTGGCGCGCGAGTATCTGCAGGTCCGGTTCGGCTATCGTGACCATCGTGCCCATCAAAAGGCTCGCGCCCACGATAAGCCATATCTTCTTTGATTTGCTGAGGTACTGCCCGAGGTATTCCCCGATAGGCATCATCGCGAGGTCCGCGCCGAGCGTGAACAGGCTCATGCCCGCCACGAGCATGATCGCGCCTATAATAAAAAGGCCGCGGACGCCGAACGGCATCGGCGTAATCGTGAAATTCAGTATAAGAACGATGATCGAAATCGGGAGCAGCGATTTGACGGACTCCACAATCTTTTCAATAAGTACGTTTCTCAATTATCCTCTATCCTCTCCAACCCAATAACGATAAGGGGGTAACTGCGTGCTTCTATTATATCATTAAACTCTGATGATGTATTTTTCGACGAGCTTGACGGGCTTGTAGGAGAGCTTTGCCTTGCGCAGCCCCGCGATGCCCATGTCCTCTTCGCGGTTGACGAGCGTAATATTCTGCGGCAGGTGCCGGCAAAATTCGTTGTTGATAGCCTGATAGAGGCCGCGAAATTCCGTATTTGCCTTTTCGACGTGGACGGTCACGGTCTTTTTTCCGAGCATGCCGCCGATGCTGAGCGCTTCGATTTTGCCGTCGATGCGTATCACGCCCGTAATATACCCAACCTTGCTCAGGTTCAGGAACACATCCTTCATCGCCTGTTCCTCAAACTCAAGCAGCTCCCGCTCGTGCGCGTCCGTGAGGTTCTTCCGTTCGTTGAACGCGCGCATAAAGGCCATGGCCTCGGGCGCCATCTCCTCTGTCAGCACGGTGTATTCATAGTCGTAATTGTTCAGGAAGTAATTCAGATGGTTTTTCTTGCCGTGGAACTTCTTGCCCTTGAGTTCGATAAGCTCGTTCTTGTCATAGACGTAGTCGAAGTTCGGGCGGTCGGCCTCGAAGGTAAATTCCCCGGGCATGGCCTGCTCAAACACCTCTATCATATGGAAGGGCACGAGCATCATAACGAAGCTCTCACCCCTCGCTTCAAAGAACTCCTTCGCTTCCAGAACGGTCCGGCGCAAGGCGGCCGGCTCGTATGAGCCCGTGCGCGTAAGGGGCGGGAACATGAAGTTGTCGCCCATCTGCGGATCGAGATTGTCCGCCGCCGCGATGCAGAGATAGTCGCCGAATTTTCGCCAGGAAAAGCGGTTTACCTCGCGCCACATATAGAGCGAGGTGTAGGTGAGGCCGGACGTGCGGTAGGAATAGCCTTTCAGGTACTCTTCGAGCAGCGCCCTGTCCTCAAGCGTTAT
>JAITEX010000179.1 GCA_031281765.1 Eubacteriales Family XIII. Incertae Sedis bacterium
CGAGCGCGCCGACCTTGAATGCGTCGATCGCCGCCTGCTGCGCCTCGAGTACGAGATTGTAATGAAATTTCTGTTCATCCGTCGCGGAACCGACGAAGAAGGTCCTCGTCATATCCGAATTGTAATCGTCGAAGATGGCGCCGAAATCAATCACGACGGCATCACCTTTCTCGATCTTCTTCGCTGTCGCCTGCGCGTGGGACTCGCCTGTCGCCTTGCCGGACCCGAGCAATCTGCAGGACGGGCCGGAAGCCCCCAGGCTAATCATAGTGCCGATGAGCTCCTGCCTGAGTTCGAGTTCAACCGCGCCGGGCACGATTTTCGGGATAAGCAGTTCGAGGGCTTCCTCCGCGATGCGCTGCGCACGCGTGATTTTCTCTATCTCCCTCTCCGTGTGCTTCGAACGCAGAACCGCAAAAGGGTCATCATCGAGTTCCCTCAGCTCAAAACCCGCATGCGCCGCGATGTCCAAGTAGACCTTCGCATTCATATCTACAGCAGTGAACCCGCAGGTCTTGACGCCATGGCTTCGCCCGATCTCGCCCAACGCCTTCCCGAGGCTTTCATAACTATCCCACTCACCGGGGCCGCGCAAGGAGATTACGCCGTCGTAACCGCCCTCCCCCATAAACGGTGAGAGTCCGTAGGCGCCTCCCGCCGTAATGAAAAAGGCATCCCAACGAGACAACCGTGTATATCCATTGAGGTTCAGCTTGATGGCCTCGTGCAGGCCTGCGTCCCATTCATCCACATTCTGAAGGATGTGCCGTGACGCGTTGCCCTCGCCGACGATCACAGCGTCAAGCCCCATTTCACGGGTAATTCTCGCGATTCCTTCAATTACTGTCGACATAAATCATCCCTTTCTTCTTACTACATTATATACGGGTTCAATATTATACCCTCGTCTTCGGGTCAAACGCGTCCCGCAGGCCGTCCCCGATGAAATTGCACGAAAGCGATACGAGCGCGATGAGCGCCGCCGGGATAAGCACCAGCAAGGGAGCGGTCACGATGAATTCCCGCGCGTTGTTCAACATCGCTCCCCAACTCGGCGTCGGCTCCTGTACGCCGAAACCGAGGAAGGACATGCCTGTCTCCATCGTGAGATTACTCGCGATGCGCCCGGAAACGGACACTATCTCCGGGGCAAGCGAGAACGGCAGGATGTGCTTGAACATGATGCGTGGCGTGCTCATGCCGAGCGATACGGCGGCCTGCGCAAAATCCTGATCCTTGAGCGAAAAGAAATACGCGCGGACGCCCCGTACATGGCCCGTCCAACTCGTCAGCCCGATGACGAAAATCGTCCCTATCACGCCTCCACCGGTAATAGCGCTGAAAAAGATCATGAGGAAAAGGCTCGGCACAGCCCCGACGAGTTCCATACCGCGCGAGATGATCCAATCGATCTTACCGCCGTAATACCCTGCGATGCAGCCGATGGGTATGCCGATGATAAAGGCGATGAACGTCGAGCCGAACCCGACAAGCAGCGACACGCGCATACCGTAACAGATGCGCGCGAAATAGTCCCGCCCGAGGTTGTCCGTCCCGAACCAGTGCTCGGCGCTCGGCGGCGCGGGCAGGCCGTTCACAAGCAGGTTGATATTGATGTCCGTGGGGCTGTACCGGCATATGACCGGCGTAAAAATCGCCGCGAGGACCATGATGAGCAAAACCGCAAACCCGATAAGCGCAAGCCTGTGCCGGATGAAACGTTTGAGGATCATGACGCCATAAGATACGACGTGCGAACCGAAAAACGTGTCCTCCTCACTGAGTTCAAAATCGAGCAAGGGCGCTTCCCTGCGCGGCAATTCCGGCATCGGTTCGTTTTTGCGGCGCGGCAGGATGCTTGACAGAAGGTTGTCGACAATTCTATTCATAACGTATCCTCGGATCCACAATGACGCATATGATGTCCGACAGCAGCAAGCCCATACTCCCCATGACAGTCGTGAGCAGGCTTGTGCTGAGCATCAGGTTGAAGTCAAAAGCCAGAAACGCGTTTGTCGTCAGCAGCCCGATCCCGGGAATCGTAAACAGCGTTTCGATGATGTAAGAGCCGCCGAATATGCCCATGATGATATTGCCCGAACTCGTCGAAATGGGCAACAAAGCATTTTTCAGCGTATGGCGGTAAGCGACGACGCGTTCGGAAAGCCCCTTGCTCCGCGCAGTCCGCACGTAGTCCGAACGCATGACTTCCAGATAGGCGGCGCGCTGGAAACGCGACCAGGCGGCTGTCGTCGGGAGCGCCAGAATCAGGCTCGGCAGTACAAGGTGTTTCGCCTGGTCAAAAAAGCGATCCCAGCCTGTCAGCGGTATAGCGCTCGGCGAATTGAGGCCGAAGGTCGGGAACCAATGCAAGGTCGTACAGAAAAGTACGATGCAGAAGAGGCCAAGGCAGACCTCGGGGATCGCGATGATGATATAGTTCACCACGCCTATCCCGTAGTCAAACGGCGAATACTGACGCCGCGCCATGATCACCCCGAGGATAATACCCCCTAAGCACCCGATGATGATGCCGGAGAGGCCGAGGGCAATGGACACGGGCAGGCGCTCGAGTATCACCTCGCTCACAGGCCTGCCGGTGAAAGTATAGCCGAGGTTCCCCTGCAGGACATTCTTGAACCACAGGAAATAGCGCACGACGGGGGGCTTGTCCAAGCCAAGCGCGACCTTCACCCGTTCGATTTCCGCAGGCGTCGGCTCATGCCCCTGCATCCCGCCGCTCTGCCCTTTTCCGAAATAGGAACTGATAGGGTCTCCGACGCTGTCCATCGACACGAAACCGACGATCGTGATGATGAGCACGACCGGGATCATGACGACGAGCCTTTTGATGATATATTTCCACATAGGGCAACTTTCCTCTTAGCGCTGACGGATACCGGCCTGCCCGGACAGGCCCCGACGCGGCCGGTATCCGCCGGCGGATTATCAACCTGCCGCTGTAATACGGTTCAAATAGCTAAACTCCGCATAGGCGGATTTGCTGATATCGAGGCGGTTGTTCCCCGAATAGGCGTTTACGTAGGCCCAGGTCGGCACAAAGATGCCCTTTTCCACGAGCAACGTATAAAATTCGCCAAGTTTCCCGTTCGCCGTTGCCTCGTCGCCCGCGATATAAGCGGTCTCAGCCGCGTCGAGGATGGCAGCGGCCGCATCATAGTCTGTGCCCCATAGCACTTCCTCGTTGCGTTCTTTGTCCAAGCTATACCTGAATTCGTCGATCGTGCCGCCGGCCAGCGTATCGGCGTATGAATAGTTGAACCACAACGTCCACTCCTTGTTCTCCCGTAGCGCACTCCACGTATCATCGTCCACCTCCTGCACCTGCAGATCGATGCCCGCCTTCTTCGCCTGTTGCTGGATGATAAGGATGGCCTTGTTGATCTCGGAGCCCTCGCCATAGCCGTCATACCAGGTGATGGACAGCTTCTTCCCGTCTTTCTCGTAGATGCCGTCCGCGCCGAGGGTATAGCCCGAGGCCTCAATGTACTCCTTCGCTTTATCCACGCTGAACGTATAGGTGGGGAGGCTGTCACTGAAGCCGGCGGCAAAGCTCGGCACAACATACTTCCACGGTTTGCCGACGCCCGACAGCGCGCCCTGCACGAGTTCGTCCGTGTCCACGAGGCTCGCTATCGCCTTGCGGATGTTCTCGTCGTCAAGGAAGGGCATGTTCTGATTGAACCAGAAGCCCTGAATCCGTCTGTCCTGCACCTTGTACACGGTCACGTTCGGATCGCTTTCGAGCAGGGTCGTATTGCTGTCCCAGGTCGCTGTGATGTCTATCTCACCCGTCTGCATGGCCGCGACCGCGATGGAGTCCTCCGTGATGAGTTGGAGCCGCAGGTGTTTTATCTCGGCGGGTTCATAGTAGTCGTCAAACCGTTCGAGCAGGATGTATTCCTCGGGGTTGCTTTCGACATACTTGAAGGGCCCGTTCCCGACAGGGATGCCGTTCTCGAATTTATATTCGAGGAAGGCCGCGCCGTCCAACCCGTCAAAGATATGCTTTGGCAAGAGGAAAAGGGTATCATCGAGAAATCTGAGAAAATTCCAGTATGATTTTTCATAGACGACTTTCGTCGTGCGCTCGTCCACCGCCGTCCACGTACCCGGCTGTGCTTCTACGCCGTAGTATTCAAAGGACGCCTCAGGATTGTTAGCCCAAAAATCCTGTGTGAACACGAGGTCGTCCGAGGTCAGCGGCTCTCCGTCATGCCATTTGAGCCCTTCCCGCAGCGTAATAGTGAACTCCGTCCAGTCCGCGTTCGGCTCGACGCTCTCCGCGAGCAGGTAGTCCACCCCGGTATTGCCATCCTTGTCGATCCAGTTGTAGACGAGCGGCGTATTGAACACGAAACGCATATACGTATTGCTCGGGTAGATGTAGGGCTGCGCGGGGTCGTCCGGCCCCCATCCGATATTGTAGATGACCTGCAGCCCCTCGTCGGCGCCGTTACCTTTGTCGTCCTGATCGCCGCCGCAGCCGGCAAGCGCCATCGTCAGTGCTAAGACGAACGCCAACAACGCAATTATAAATCTCGATTTTTTCATTTCACTGTCTCCTTACTTATTTTCATCAGTTTTGAAATCAACATCTAAGCCGCATATCGACAGCCGTCGATTGCCAACCTGTATCCGATGAGCTCCGTAATAAAGGCCCCGCCTATTCGCCGGTACTCATCCATTGCCAATCTATATCCATGAGGCGGCCGAAGCCGCGGATATTCACACCACATGACACGCAACAAAATGTCCCTCCGAATACTCCCTTAGCTCCGGGCGCTCCGTCATGCAACGTTCCTCCGCGAACGGGCATCTCGGATGGAAGCGGCAGCCGCTCGGCACATGGATCGGGTCGGGTACGTCCCCGAGCAACGGGATATGTTCCGAACGTCCGCCCGCCTTCGCCACGGGCATAGCGGATAAAAGCGCTTTCGAGTACGGATGCAGCGTATTTTTGAACATCTCCTCCGCTCCGCACTTTTCCACGACGGAACCGAGATACATCACGCAGATATCATCGCTGACGTGTTTGACGACCGAGAGGTCATGCGAAATAAACAGGTAGGTCAGACCGAACCGCGTTTTCAGGTCCACGATGATGTTCAATACCTGCGACTGCACGGATACGTCGAGCGCGGAAACGGGTTCGTCGAAGACAATGAACTCCGGGTTGACCGCAAGCGCCCGCGCGATGGAGATGCGCTGCCGCTGGCCGCCGGAAAACTCATGCGGATAGCGGCTCGCCTGATACGGCTTGAGCCCGACAATTTCGAGCAGCTGTCCCACGCGTTCATCGCGTTCGGCGGGCGTGCCGATATGGTGGACGTCAAAAGGCTCCCGCAGGATCGCGCCCACAGACATACGCGCGTTCAACGAACCGTAAGGATCCTGGAACACGAACTGCATCCTCTTGCGCAGGGCGCGCCGGCTACGGCTGTTCAGCTTGTTGATGTCAATGCCGTCGAACAGGACCGAGCCGGATGTCGGCCGCACGAGGCCGATCGCCATTCGGCCGAGCGTGGTTTTGCCGCAGCCGGACTCGCCGACTAAACCGAGCGTCCGTCCTTTTTTGATGGAGACATTTACGCCATCGACCGCTTTCACGACTTTTTTTGAAATGCGAAGCGAACTGCCCCCGACGGAAAAGTACTGTTTGACGTCATTTAGTGTGAGGATGGGCGCGTCGTTCATTGTCTTCCTCCGAGCGGGAAGTGGCACCGCACGCGATGCGTCTCCGCGCCGCAGGCAAACTCCGGGGCTTCCTCGTCGCAGACGCGCTGCCGGTACGGGCACCGCGGCGCGAAACGGCAGGCCTTCGGGTAGAACATCGGAGACGGCACTGTCCCCTTGATAACGTAGAGTTCCGTTCCCGCTTCCCCGTCAATACTCGGGATTGAGTCCATCAGCCCGCGCGTATAGGGGTGCATGGGTTCGTTGAATATATCATCGGTCGTAGCTTCCTCAACGATTTGCCCCGCGTACATGACCATGACGCGGTCCGCTATTTCCGCAACGACGCCGAGATTATGCGTGATGATGAGCAGGCTCATGCCGTAGGATTTGCGCATGTCCTTCATGAGGTCGAGTATCTGTGCCTGAATGGTGACGTCGAGGGCGGTCGTGGGTTCGTCCGCAATGAGAAGTTTCGGATTGCAGGCCGCGGCCATTGCTATCATGACGCGTTGGCGCATGCCGCCCGAGAGCTGGTGAGGGTAATTCTTCACGCGTTCCTTCGGCTCGGGGATGCCCACTAAGTGCAGCATCTCAGCCGCATAGGCGAGAGATTTCCGTTTTGAGTAACCGAGGTGCAAGTGAACGCTCTCGGCAATCTGGTAGCCGACGGTAAAGAGCGGGTTCAGGCTCGTCATGGGTTCCTGGAAAATCATCGAAATCTCGTTGCCGCGCACCTTGCGCATACGGGCGTCGCTCAGGCTGAGGATGTCCGTACCGTCGAAGCTTATACTATCGGCCTCTATCTTCGCGTAGCTCATGTCGAGCAGCCGGAGGATGGACATTGCCGTAACGCTCTTTCCGCAGCCGGACTCGCCGACGAGCGCAACGCTGCGGTCCCTTTCCACATCAAAACTTACGCCCGTGACAGCAGGGATAAACCCCTGCTTGCTCTCAAACCCTACTCTTAAATTTTCAACATGCAACAAAGCCATATCTTCGCCTTGCTGCACGGGGGTATGAGTATTTTCTACCCCCCCCCCCATATCCATTATTTAACATTAACGCTTCACCCGTGAACATCGCTCTCCTGCGGTTATCCGGCACAAATCATGCTTGCAAAAAATGTCTACAAACCTGCAACCCTCATCTTGGGATTTTGGCACATTATCATACATAGCATATATGATAAATATGTTATACTATTATATCATTCTCCATCAGGCTCTGTCAATACGCAAATTTATAAAAATCGGAATTGAACCGTCCCCTACTTGTGCGCATTATACCATATATTTTTTGATTTATGTACAAAAAACAAATAATTATTCGATTCGCACTGCTCGCTTGTCGCGGCGCCTATTTTACGTAGTTTTCCGCTTGCTTGGTGAACATCTCGCAGTATGTGCCGTTCAGGGCCATAAGCTCGTCATGCGTCCCTATTTCCTTGATTGCCCCGTCGTCGACTAAGACGATCCTGTCCGCGTCGCGTATTGTTGAGAGCCTATGGGCGACGATGATCGTCGTGGATGCGTTGCTCCTGCCCAATATCATCTTGTTCATCTCATATTCCGCAAGCGGGTCCAATGCGGACGACGGCTCGTCGAGCAGAAGCAGCCCGAAATC
>JAITEX010000035.1 GCA_031281765.1 Eubacteriales Family XIII. Incertae Sedis bacterium
TCATGCTCTATATACACCCCGTGTATTTCCGGGGAGAACCCGGGGAAGCGAGTCAGCCCTTCCTCTAATATGAGGAAATATTTTTGCGCCGTTTCGCTCCAGCGTTCGCCGGGCGCCACACAGAAAATGCCGGGCGGGTACGGCAAGGCGCCCTCAAGCGCTATCTCGCCGCGTATATCCGCTATCTTTACGAGCTTTCCGTTGTTTCGAACAAACTCGATATTCGCCTGTCTGGCCGACATGGCTATCTCCGGCAGATATTCCTCTAAGAACAATTTCTTCTGGCAGCTTTTCGCGTCATGACTCTTGTAGAAGTCGTGCATCTCCTTGCACAGCTGGCGTATCGTATAGCCGCGGTAGCGTTCTATATTCTGCGAATACAGGAAGGGCAGCGTCTCGCTGACGGAAGCGTCCTCGCGAATCAAGCGCTCAAAGCGTATGAGCTGCGCGACGAGAGCGTCCATCTTCTCCTCGGTCTCCGCCGGCGTCATCAGGAAGAGTATCGAATTGAAGTCATTCTTCTCGGGTATGATGCGGTTGTCCCTCAGATAGTTCGCAAGGATGACGGCCGGTATGCCGAAATCCTCGTACTCACCGGTCTCGAGGTCGATACCCGGGGTCGTCAGCATGAGCTTGTTCGGGTCGACGAAATACTGGTCGTCGTCGTAGCCGTCAAACGCGTGCCATTTGTCCTCGGGATTGAAACGGAAGTAGTCGACATTATGCGCTATCTCGTTCGTCGAGTGATTCTCCCACGCGCGGCCGAGTACGGACTCGGGGATAAACGGGCGCAGGAATTCGCATTCCTCAATGATGCGTTTGCGCGTTTCGATGCCGAGCTTCACGCAGTCGTCCCACAGCTTCCTGCCGGATTCGCGGTCCTGTATGCGCGCGTTCACGTCAAGCGACGCGTAGAGCGGATAGAACGGGCTCGTACTCGCGTTCATGCGGTAGGCATGGTTAAAGCGCTTGTTGTCGATATACCGTTTTTGGCCCTTGAGGTGCGCGTCTTTCTTATGCACATAGGAAGCCTGCGAAAACCCGGCTTGCTGCTTGTGGACGGACTGCGTCACGAGTATGCCCGGGTCTTCGGGCGTCAGCTCGAGCAGGAGCGGCGAACAGTCTTTCATCATCGGGATGAACTGCTCATAGCCGACCCACGCGGAGTCAAAGAGGATGTAGTCGCAGAGATGGCCGATACGGTCTACGACCCACCGCGCATTGTAGATGGTCCCGTCATAGGTTCCGAGCTGTATGACGGCAAGTTTGAACGGCCGCTCGAGGCTCGCCTTTTCCGGATCCGCCTTTGCCGCCTTTTCGCGCAGGTATGCGTCGTCGAAACATTTACCGTAAATGCCGCCGATAAAGCCGAGCGGGTTCCTTGATGTCTGCAGGTAGACAGGATTGCCGCCGCACTTGGTAAGCGCCGAATCGTAGACGGACTTATGGTTGTTGCGGTCAAACAGCACGAGGTCGCCCTCCGTAACGAGGGCGCTGATAGCCACCGCATTCGAGGTGCTCGTGCCGTTCAGCACGAAGAGGGTCTCGTCCGCGTTGTAGACCTTCGCGGCATTCTTCGTCGCCTCGCTCGCGGGGCCCTCGAGTATGAGCAGGTCCCCGAGCGCTACGTCCGCATTGCAAATATCGGACTTGAAGACCGCTTCGCCATAGAAATCATACATATACCGGCCGGCCGGGTGTTTGCGGAAATAACTGCCGCTCTGATGGCCCGGACAGTCGAACTGGAGATTGTTCAGGTCCATATACTCGCTGAGCTTTTCGAAGAACGGCGGCAGCATCCTTTCCTCGTACTGCTCGGCCGCCGTTTCGACCTCGTTTGAGATAATGGAAAGGGAGAACCGGTTCAGGTCAACGATGCGGTAGGCCTTCTCCCATACCGCTTCGGGAATGGTATCCGTATCATTCGAAAAGATGAAAATCGGGACCCCGAACTTCGTCTCATGCAGCGCGGTTATTATTTTCTCGTCTTCCGGCGTGAAGATAGCCGCGGCAATATCGGTAAAGTCCGTTTTGTCCGCCAAAATCAATTCGCGTGACGTCGTGATATATTTTTCCGTACCCCCGGTGTAAGCAACTTTAAGCGCTCTCATCTATTCGGTCCTCCTGTGTTACATCATCGCGACGAGGACGGCGCGTATCGTGTGCATTCTGTTTTCGGCTTCATCAAAGACCACGGAATTCCTGCTGCGGAACACCTCATCGGTCACCTCGCGAATATCGTAGCCGAGCTCTTTCTGGCTCTTTGCCATCTTCGTCTCGAAATCGTGGAAGGACGGCAGGCAGTGCATGAATAATACGTTCGGGTTACCGGTCTTTTCGAGCAGTTCCGTCGTTACCTTGTACGGCGTCAGCAGTTTCACCCGCTCGGGTATCTGATCCTCCTCGCCCATTGACGCCCAGATGTCCGTGTATATCACGTCCGCGCCCGCGAGGTCCGCGTCATCCGATGAAAAGATAATCGAGGCTCCGCTTTCCGCGGCCACGGCGCGCGCGCGGTCTAATACGTCCTGGTGCGGCGCGAGTTCCTGCGGTCCATGAGCGACAAACGTCATGCCCATCTTCGCGCAGCCGTACATCCACGCATACGACATATTATTGCGCGTATCGCCGCAAAATACGACCTTTATATCCTTCAGCGGTTTGTTCGGGATATGTTCCTCTATCGTCATAATATCCGCGAGTATCTGGGTCGGATGGTCGATGTCCGTGAGTCCGTTGAACACGGGGACGCCGCTGTACTTCGCGAGGTCCTCAACCACGGACTGGTCAAAGCCGCGGTATTCGATTCCGTCGAAAAACCTGCCGAAGACCTTTGCGCTATCCTCGAGCGATTCCTTTTTGCCGAACTGCGAACTGTCCTTGTCAAGAAAAACAACTGACGCGCCCTCAAGGCCGCCGGCAACTTCAAACGAACACCGCGTTCTCGTCGATGTCTTTTCGAACAAGAGCAGCAAGCTCTTCCCGCGCAGATTCTCATCGGACACTCCGGCCTTGCGCTTGGCTTTCAGGTCCTTCGACAGATCGAGCAGATACCTGATCTCCTCCTGAGTAAAATCCATAAGGGTCAGAAAACTTCTTCCTTTAAGATTGACAGACATAATTTCCTCCATTTCAATTTAACTACATACAAAAAAGACCCGCCCTCAGATGGGCAGTATTGCTCTGTCAAACAACCGGCCGGTTCCCTCCGGCCTCGGAAAGCGCGGGCTCATTTATGCCGCGCGCCCGCATTGACCGAGCTCTTATATCCTTGCGCTTATTCTAACATATAGCAAGCGGGAAATACATGACTGTGACGAAAATTTATCAAAGATTATTTATGAGTTTGCATGCATATTATTTCATTCTTTATCCAGCCTTACGCGGCGCGCGGCGGGGTAGAGGGCAAGGGCCGCGATGACGCCTCCGATCCATTGCATGAGGTTGAACGGCACGGAGACAATGGCCTGGTTCAGGTTAAAAAACAGCGCCTCAAAGAGGAAGTAGCCGGCGACCATGACGGCGCCGGACATGAGGGCGGCCACGGTGAAACGCGCGAAGCCCGCGCGCCGTGCCAGGAGACCGCACACAAGCCCCATAAGGCCCTTGATAATAAAGGTGGCGGGGGCGTAGACCACGTAGCCCGCGATGAGGTCCGAAAGCGCGCTGCCGACGGCCGCGGCCGCCGCTCCCGGCCAGCCGCCGAGAATCAGGGCGCCGAGATAGATGACCGTATCGCCAAGGTTCACGTAGCCTCCGCTCGCGACGGGTATCGGAATCCGGATCAAAAACGTTACTATAAATACGAGAGCGGCTACGAGCGCAGCCGCCGTCAGTTTCCGTAATCGCGTGTTCCTGTTCATTGCGCTGCCCTTCTTTATTCCTTTTCGCTCTCCGTTTCGGACATATAGAGATATTCGCTTTTGTCTTTCTCCGACCATTCTTCGAGCCGGAGGAAGTCCACGCCCCGCGAGGCCACGGACGTGGAGAATACGATTTGCGTGTTCGTCTTGCCGAACTGCTGCAGTTTATTGATAAAAGCGTCGAGCTCCACTGTGCTGTGGAAGGCCGCCTTGATGAGCATCGTGTATTCGCCCGTCACACAGTTGCATTCAAGCACATACGGGCTGGCCTTGATAAACGGATAGAACTGCGGCTTTTCGGCGGGCTCCACCGCGAGGTTGATAAAGGCGGTAATATGGAGACCGAGCGCGAGCCGGTTCACCTGGGCTTTGTAACCGAGTATATAACCGTCACGTTCGAGCCTATCTAACCGCGCCGACGTCGCCGGCGACGAGAGAAACACCTTTTCCGCGAGCGCTTTCAGCTGAATGCGTCCGTCGCCCTGCAGAATACTGAGTATCTGCATATCTATCTTGTCAAGTTTATTTTCCATGAATTCGATTATATCATATGATAGAATACAAGGTATGGTTTTCATCAAAGTTACAAGCATATTCCTGCTGATCCTGCTCGGGTTTGCGTCGGAGAAAGCCGGCCTGACGCCGCGGGAGTCAAGCAAATATCTTTCAAACATAGTGGTATATATATCGGCGCCCTGCGCTATACTACACTCTATGAGCGAACAGGAACTGAACCGCGAGACGGCGGCGTCTTTAGTCATCGTCTGCGCGCTCTTTATTCTGCTTATCGCGTTTTCCTGGTTCATCGCCTTCCTTCACACAAAACTGTTCCGCGTCGAAAGCCATGACAGGGGCATATACCAAAACATGATCATCTTCCCGAACAACGGTTTTATGGGCATGCCGATTTCCATGGCCATCTACGGCAGTCAAGGATTTTTCCTGATGGTTGCGGCGAATATCTTCGCTCCGCCCGTCATGTACACGTTCGGCATCTGGAATATGCTGCGTCACGGCGGCGTCGGCGCGAAATTCAGCCCGAAACAGTTCATCAATGTACCTGTCATCGCGTCTTTCGCCGGTCTCGCGATTTTCTTCTTCCGCATTCCGCTGCCGGATTTTCTTGACAGCTCTATCAGCATCGCGGGCGATATGATGACGCCCCTCTGCATGATGGTCATCGGCATCCAGCTGACACAGAGCTCCGTCGGTTCTATTATTAAAAACTTTCGTCTCGTCACGGCGTCGTTTGTCAAGATAATCCTGCTGCCGCTGCTCGTGTTCGCCCTGCTGCTGCCCTTCGGCCTCATACACGGCGCGAACGGCCCGCTGCTCGACCCGCTCATTATCGCCATCGCCGTCCTGAACGCGATGATGCCGACGGCCGCCCTGACCGTCGCACTGTCCGAGATGTACGGCTGCAACGTCAAGCTCGCTTCCGAGGGGGCCTTTCTCACGACGCTATTCTCCATCGCGACGATCCCGCTGACCGCCGCGCTCGTAAACCACCTGCTCGGGATATGAGATTCTTATAGCAGGCTGACGGAATAGATAGCTTTCCTCTATATCGAATATTCCGGCTCGGGATGCGCGCTGGCCAAGTGCAGTTTTTCAAGAATGTCCCGGCGCAACGAAAGAAACTCCGCGCCGCCCCGATCCCGCGGATGCGGCAGTTTCACCTCTTTGATTTCACTGATTTTCCCGGGCCGCGGCGTCATGACGGCGATGCGGTCGGAAAGATAGATGGCTTCGTCCACATCGTGGGTCACCAGAATCATGGTGGTTTTGTCCCGCCGCCACAGTTCAAGCAGCTTATCCTGAATGTCGGCCCGCGTGAAAGAATCCAAGGCGCCCATCGGATCGTCGAGCAGCAGGGCGTCCGGCCGGTTGATGAGCGCGCGCGCAATCGCCACGCGCTGCGCCATGCCGCCCGAAATCTGGTGCGGGTAGGATTTTTCAAACCCCCGCATACCGATAAGCTCGATATATTCCGCGACGTCAGCTTTCTGCCGGCGGTACACATGGCGCGCTTTCAGCCCCGAGGCGATGTTTTGCTGTACGGTGAGCCATGGGAACAGGCTGCCCTGCTGAAATACATAGCCGCGGTGCGGGTCGGTCCCCGTGATTTCCGCGCCGTCTATGCGCAGGCTTCCCGCCTCCGGCGCGTCCAATCCCGCAATCAGCCTGAGCAGGGTGGTTTTCCCGCAACCGGACGAACCGATAATGGAGATGAATTCCCCGCGCCGCACGGTCAGGCTCACGTCCCGCAACGCTTCCACCGTATTGTCGTTTGTATCGATATAGGTGCGGTCGACGTGCTTTATTTCGAGAATAGTTTCCGTGCTCATTGTTTCACCAACCCCCTTTGCCACCGTAAGACGCGGCTTTCCACCAGGCTCAGTACCCAGAGAATAAGCGAAAAGAGAATTGCCATAATAAGAATGGCGGCAAATACCTTGTAGTAAGCCGACCAGACCTTAGAGGCGTTGATATAATAGCCGAGGCCGCCGGGCTGTCCCATCATTTCCACCATGACCAAGGTGGTGAACGTAAAGCCGTTCGCGATGGAGATGCCCGTGAAAATCTGCGGCATGGCATGGGGTATCGCCACGCGGAATACGAGGTACGGCGTTTTCGCGCCGAGCGTCCGCGCCACTTCGAAGTGCGTTTTCGGGGTACTCTGAATGCCCTGCGCCGTCAGCGAGGCAATCGGGAACCATTGGCAGATGGTAATGAGGAATACCGCCGCCCCAAACGGCGTCGGGAGCAGCGTCAGGGCAAAAGGCATCCACGCTACGGCGGGAATGACGCCGGAAATTTTCAGCACCGGCTGCACCCAATAATATACCTTCGGAAACCAGCCGATAAGAATGCCGGTCAGTATGCCGGCCGAAGCGCCGATCACAAAGCCGCACGCGAATAACCTGAGGGAATAGAGAATCTGCTGCAGGATATAGCCCGGCTCCATCAAAAACGGTTCGAGAATCCGGGCCGGGCCCGGGAAAAAAGGCTGTGGCAAGAGCAAAAACTTCGTCCCGAGTACATCCCACACTGCCAAAACAAGCCCGACAGCGAACCGGAACGGCGCTCTTTCGATGAATTTCCTGCGTCGGTCCTGATCGAGGAACGAGAAGACGGCAATACCGAGATAGAGCAGGATGACTCCGCTCAGCACCGACACGTATAACCCGTTGATATTGATGTCAAGCGACGCGCCGACGCGGTAGGGTTCGATTTCCACATCGGCAATCTGCGGAACCGTCCTGTTGACCACAATAGCGGCAATCAGACCGAGCACCGTAAACACGGTCAAGGTGGTAAATCTGAGATTTGAAACATTTTGGGGCGCGCCCCGGCCCGGCAGAGGCCGGGCCTGAGGCTCCTTCTGTAATGCTTCACGGATTTTAGAAAAGTAACTCATAGTATGTTCTCCGTAAAGATGCGCTCTACTTCCCGAGGTCTAAGTCCACCTTGTAGTACGCGGTTTTGACGAACTCGGCCGGGTCGGTCTTCAGATAACCGATGTCGTACAGTTCCGTGGCAAAGTACAGCACATCCGCGCCGACGTCCTGCTTGTTCGTCGCATGATCATGAGCGGACGGATATTCGTAACTCTTGACGAGCGCTTCCGCAAGTACCTTGTCCTCGATGTCGGAATATTTCTTATCCGAGATGATGTCTACGGCTTCTTTCGGGTTTTCCGAAATCCATTCCTGCGCTTTATGATAGGCGCGGAGCAGAGCGGATACCTGTTCCGGGTTGTCCTTTATGACCTTGTTCGACGCGTAGAGGAAGCAGCAATACTTGCCCGCAAACGTGGGGTCGGTGGAGAGGTCAAACAGCACTTCGTATTCGTTGGCGTGCTCGCCCTCCGTATAGACGGAGCCGAGCGGATCCCAGAGGGCCGCCACATCGACGTCGCCGTTTTTCAGGGCTTCGATTTCCAGGTTGCCGTCGGAATAGACGACGAATTCAACTTCCCCATCCTCGGGTTTCGCGGAGATGCCCGCTTTTTCCACCCACACGCTGGCCACCTGATGGGGTGTGCCGCCGATTTCATCAACCGCTATTCTCTTGCCTTTCAAATCGGAAGCGGTCTTGATCGGTGAACCTTTCTTTACGATGAACTTGATGCAGCCGTTGTGCAGGCCGTCCACGACGCTGACGTTCACACCCTCCTCAATCGAGGGGAAGAACTGAAAATCTCCGTTGACAATGGGAATCGTGCCGTTGTTCAGGCCGATTTTGCGGGTCTCCGCGTCGGCGGAAATCAGCTCCACATCAAAGCCCTCTTCCGCGAAGAAGCCCTGATCGAAAGCGATATAGATGGGAGCCCCGCACAGCGCGCCGTCCTTGCCGGGAATCTGAATCTTGCCGTACTTGTATTCGCTGTCGCCGCTGCCGGCATCCTTGTCCGCGCCGCCGCAGGCGGTCAGGCCAAGGGCCAGGATAAGCGCGAAGATAAGCGCCAGAGCGCCCGTGATTTTTTTATTGGTTTTCATAATAAAACTCCTTTCTCATCGTTACAAAATTATTCTCCCTGCTATAATGTTTGCTGCATCGCGTTATGTCGCACCCATGCTCTTTACCGTCATCGTACATATCACCACCTCCCCTCTACCGGTACGTCGTCAATACCTGGTGATAGATGTCTTCAATCACGCGCAGCCCGCCGGAAAAGCCCGCGTAGTTTGTCGTCAGCACCAGGCGGTACGGGGAGGGCAAGGCCGCCGAAAGAAAATCGTACCCCTTTTCGACGGCAAGCTCCTTATCCCAACCGCTGCCGATGATAAGGCCCCGGCCGCTGTGTTCCAACCGGAGGATAGCGTCCTGGCAGAGCCCCGCGTCCGGCTCGAAGGTGACCGGTATCTCCCGTTTGCCTGAAACCGACTGCAGTTCCGCCGCGATGCGCTCCTTGAACTTTTCCGGCGTGTTGTCCGTCACAAACTGCTCCTTCGGAACGATCCCCACTTCATGCAATAAAAATTTTGACAGCCCTACCACGTAACCCGCGTCATGCAGGATATGGACATGGTTCGGCAGGCCGTAGCGGAATTCAAGCAGAAAGGTAGCGAGGTTATCGATTTCCTCGTAATAGGCGGCGCTTTCCCTTTCGATAAAGGCTTCCGCCCTCTCGTAGTCAATGGTCGCGCCCGCTTCCCGCGCAAAATCCACCACCTGCCGCAGAAATTCTTCGGTTGCGTTTGCCCCGATGGGAATGTACGGGAACCAGGTATACGGCTGGCCGTATTTGTCTTTCAGATGGTCGGCGACGTGCTTGCCGTACCAGGGCGACACGAGGATATTGAAATTGGCCCGCGGTATGCGCCGCCACTCGCCCGTCCCGCCCGAAAGCGGGCCGAAGAGGATATGCGCCGTAAAGCCCAATCCCTCCAGCAGGCGTTTGTATTCGCCGAGATTGCCCTTCCAAAACGGGTCCTGATACGGCAGGGAGGCAAACACATTCACGGTATTCGGCTCGCTGCGGCTCTCGTTTTCTTCGGCATATTGCGCCACATACTGATCGATAATGGCGTTTACTATCTGGCTGTGCGCCTCGAAATTATTGCATTTGAAGCCCGGCGTTTCTACGGTCACGAGGGGTTTGCCTTCCGCGCGGAATTCCTCCGCGAGCGCGTCCACGTCATCGCCCACGATGCCGGAGGTGCAGCCGGTCAACACCACCTGCAGGTCCGTATCCAATACCTTGTACGTATTCGAGATGATTTCCCGCAGGCGGTCGATACCGCCAAAGACCACTTCCCGTTCCGAGAAGTTCGTGCAGGGCGACGTCGAACCGCCCGCATAGCCGGTGGAGCGCTCGAAGAAACCGGCAATCATGTCCCCGCATCCGGGGCCGGAATGCAAAATCGGTACGGCGCGCGGAATAGCCACCACGCTTTGCAGCGCGCCGATGGCGCACGTATACCGTTCCTGCTCAATGACACTGCTCATGATTACCTCTCTGCCGCAAAAAGGTGTTGGGCGGCTGTTCAAGCCACCACGTGGTATAGGGATTTACCGCGTGTTTCTCGAGATTCTTGACAAACTCGTCGTTCTCTAAGGTTTCGAGAATGCGTTCCCCGTAATTCACGAGGCCCTCATAACCCATGCTGTAATGCTCGTCGCCGATAAGCAGGGACGGTATACCCAGTTTCGCGCCCCATAACGTCATGCCTCCGTGCCGCGCGAGCAAGAGATCCGGACGCAGACGTCTCAATACGTTGACCAATTCAAACTCCTGCTTGTTGCAGACGTTGAAGTTCGGCACATCGCCATAGTCCCTGACGCGTTGGGCGAGCTGGTCATTATCCGATACGCCGTTGTCAAACAGCGGGTCATGGTGAAAGATTGCCGCGCCGACCGCTTGAATCCCGAGCTCGCCCAATACCGACAGCAGCGCGTGACCATGGGCGGCGCCACCCGTCACGTAGGCGGTGAGCGGCCGTCCCGCCGCACGGTCGCGGTACTTCGCTTTCAGCGCCTCGATTTGCGGCAGGTATTCCGCTTTCTTTTCGGCGATAACCTGTTCGGCAATATCCTCTTTTCCGAGCGCCTTTCCGAGCGCCCGAAACCAGCGGTCGGTCTGCGCAATGCCATAGGGCGGGGCGGTAGGCAGTTCCGGCACGCCGAATTCCTGCTCCAATACCGCTCCGAGATAGGAACCGAGCGTCGAACAGGCCTGCACGGTCACCGCCGCCTCACCCGACCGCGTCAGGCTTTCCACCGTGGAATACGGCGTAAGGTAATTGGGCGCGGCGCCGAAAGGGGCGAACCAATCGGTAAACACGTCGCTGCCCCAGAAGTTAATCACATTTATGAGGTCGTCCCGGTGCGTACGGGGCTTTTGTATCAGCTTGCGGGCGATGCCGTGATACGCGGCGTCAAAGCCGGTCGTCCAGACGGTGGACCGGAAGCCCTCGCAGAGAATCGCCACGACGGGGACGCCCAGTTCCGCTTCCGCCTCATCACAGACGTTCTCCACATCGTCGCCGATAATACCCGCCGCGCAGGTGGTGAGCACGAAAACAGCCCGGGCCCCGGTGCGTTTGTAGACCTCGCGGATAGCGTTGGCCAATTTGGCGTTGCCGCCGAAGACCATATCTTTCTCCGTGAGGTTCGTCGAATATATTTTGCGTTGCGTGGGATGTTCCACTCCGCGCAAGGGGGAATTTACACGGTAGGTAAAGGCGAAATCATGGTAGCAGGAGGAGCAGCCCACCGGCCCATGGCTGATAACGGCGCCATCCTGCACCAATATGGTCATACACGCCGCCTTGGACGTAGCGCAGCCGACGCATTGGGTGAAACTGCGCGGATTGTCTTTGACGCCGCAGCGGGAGAGGCCCACCAATTCCTCGGCGCCGCCCTGAAACCCCGTAATGGAATTGATTCGGGTCTCCCGAATCTGTACCGCCGGCAGAGATAAATTGACCTTGCTCATACACGCCTCCCCGTTCCTGATTCACCCGCCGCGAACGCGGCAAGCCCTTCGCCATCCAATCTATAGACCCTGCGGTCAGTCAAAGCGGCCGCGCCCTGCTTTTTATAGAAAGCCGCGCCGTCCGCATTACCGTCCAGAACCAGCCAATCGAGACGCCCGCATTTCCGCTCCACCGCGATGCGCGCCAGCCGCCGCAACATGGCGGTTCCGATCCCGACGCCACGGAACGGTTCCCGCACGAACAAGTCGTCCAGGAACAGGTTTGCCTTGCCGAGAAACGTGGAATAGCTCTGAAAGAACAGGGCGAACGCGACCGGTTCACCGCCGGTTTCCGCGATAATGACCTCCGCCTGCCCGCGTTCAAACAGCGAAACGTGCAGGTCGGTTTCCGTCGCAACCACCTCGTCACCCATACCCTCAAAGACGGCAAGCTCCCTGATGAAATCCAGAATCAGCGCGGTATCCGCTTCCGTCGCGTACCGAATCGTCACAGCGCTCATGCGGTTTCCTCGAAGGCCGTTTTGAACGCCTGCTCAAGATCTTCAATCAAATCCTTTGCGCTCTCCAAGCCGAACGACAACCGGATGGTGTCGGGGGAAAGCCCGGCCAATTCCCGCAATCTTGGGGTCAGTTCCCCGTGCGTGGTTTCGGCGGGATTGATGATAAGCGACCGGGCGTCCCCGATATTCGCTTGATAGCCGAAAATCTTCGTGCTCGCCACAAAGGTGCGCTTCTGTTGTTCCGTCCCCTTAAATCCGAAAGAGACGATGGAACCCGCTCCCTTCGGGAAATACCGGTCGGCAAGCGCCCGGTACGGGCTGCCCTGCGCGGAGGGGTGGCGCACCCAGGCGACATAGGGGCTGTGTTCCAAATAGTCCAGCGTCGCCTTGGCGTTGGCGACTTGTTTCTCCACCCGCTCTGAGAGGGTCTCCAGCCCGAGCAGTACGAGGTACGCGTCAAAAGGCGAGAGCGCCGCGCCGAGATAGTTCAGGTGTACCGCCCGCAGGCGGCCCGTAAACGGGAACTGCGGAAACACCTGCAGGATGTTCCTCTCCTTATCATCCAGGTCGCGCAGAAACCAGAGTGGCTGCTCAAAGTGCGGGAAGCGGCCGTTGCCGTAGTCGAAGGTCCCGTTTTCAACCACCGCTCCGGCAATTACATTGCCATGGCCCGAAAGGGCTTTCGTAGCGGAATAGACGACCACGTCCGCGCCGTGCTGCAGCGGATTGAAGAGATAGGGCGTGGCAAGCGTATTATCCACAATCAGCGGTATCCCGTGGCCGTGGGCAATTTCGGCGAGGGCTTCGATGTCAGAGATGGCGGCAAAGGGGTTCGTCAGGCTTTCAATAAAGATGGCGCTCGTATTTTCTTTCAGCCCCCGCTCAAACTCACGCGGGTCATCGGGGTTTTCCACGATGTCCACGTTGAGCCCTATATCGGGATATATAGAAGTGAACGCATCGACGGTGCCGCCGTAAAGCCGCGCCGTCGTGAGGATGCGTCCACTCTTTCCGGCCGCGTTCAGGAGAGTATAGGATACCGCGGCCATGCCGGATGCAAGCGCAATTGCGGCCGCGCCTTCGTGCAGGGCAGCCAGTCGTTTTTCGAGCACATCGACAGTGGGATTGGCAATGCGCGTATAAAGCGGGTCATCATCCGAAAATGAAAACAGGCGGTCGGCCCGGTAGCTGTCGCCCAGGGCAAAGGCCGTGGTCTGGTAGATTGGCACCGAAACCGCATTATTATGCTGAGCGGCGTCGTAGCCCGCCTGCACTTTCAATGTATCAAAATCATAGCTCATAAATATCTCCTTTCAGGTCTTTCCGCGGATAATAACAAAGGCGCAACCCGGAAAATTCGGGCTGCGCCACACTTGCTGACGTCAGAGGAATTTCACGGGGATAACGGGGGCATGCGCATACAGAGACAGCGACAACAACACATACACGTTCCGCAGGTTGCGGACGTGGTGTTCATCGGTATGTTCTTGTGTGCCGTAAAAAGCGCGTGCATGGTGGCCCCTTCCTTATATCATACTATTCATATATGATTACTATGGTTAATATGATGCCACACTTTTACTTCGTTGTCAAGCTTTTTTGTGGAGAAAAAAGTTGTGCAAGGATGAGGGTTTAGGTCGTAAATAAACGGAATAGATGGATTTAAAAAAAGACGCTATCCGCAGAGATATTTTCGCGCTCTATACTCCGAAACGCGTTCAGCATATCGTATTCTTTTCCTATATCCGTAACATCAAATCTGTTTGCGCAGTCAATGAGCCATTCATATTTCTCAAATAAATCGATTATTACATCGGTTACTTCTATTGCGCCCATAGCTTTTCCTGAAACATATCCCGACCATTGTCTATGTATAAAGCCGCTGTTTTGAAGAAATCTTTGTATAAGTTTATATGCGTGACGTCGATTACTTTCACTCAATATTTCTATTAGCGCTTTCGTACTTAAATCAAAATTTATTGCTTTATATCTTTTATAAGTAGTCATTATGCGGATTTTTTATATTTATTATCGTAAAACACTTTGACGTCTTCGATATTCAATATAGATTGCCCCTCATCTTCAAGTTCATACAAAAGCCATGTTTTCACATAGGGAACAAACCAATTAGCTTTTCGAAGTTTTTTGTTTACTATCATGAGACGCGCAAGCTCTTCCGAATTGTCATCGATAATATATGAGGTATCCGTCTCTTTTATAAAGCCGGCGTGGACTGTAAAAATGGTATCTATTTTTGACACTATATCTTCATAATGGTATTTGCGTTCATTGATAATTTTATCCTTATCGAGTTCTATTTGTATTCTAAACATATTGTCTCCCTCTATATGCGTTTGAAAGCTCTCTATATTATATATGAAATTTCGCGGAATGAGAGGGTCATAGTCTGTCATGTAGAGGATATATTCTTACATTTGACGGTCTATGCCGGGATCCGGCGCAGTCTTTGCGTCTGCGGCGCGGTCGTTTATCAGCAGGTAGATGAGGTCGATAAGAGCGATGCAGACGATGATAGCGAGCGCGCTGCCCTCGAATCCGGCGCGGCCGCCGGAGATGATGTCCTCGCCCACGACGCTCTGCGAAATTATTACCGGATAATCCTGCCCGAGGTTTACGAGACCGAGCACGAGGCCGGCCGCGAGGTCCCATATCAGATGCGTTATGACGGGCGCGAGAAGCCCTTTCGTATAATAGCGCAGCGCGCCGTAGAGCGCCGAAGCGCAAACCGTAAAGATGATGGCCGCCGCGCCGTTCGCAATGGCGTCGCCCTGCACGGCGAGACTGACGAGCGACGAGACTGCAATGGCGGATACGGCGCCGTATTCCCGGCTTACCACGGTGTAAACATAGCCGCGCAGTATCAGTTCCTGCGTCAGCACATTTACGAGCACGGCCGCCGCCCAGACGAAAAGATAGTCGGGAATCTCACGCGCGTCCGCGAAAACACTGTCCGTGACAAAGAACAAAATGAAGGTCACGCCGACCCAAAAGACGCCGGCGAACAGTCCGAGCAGCGCGCTCCGCAGCGGGCGCTTCGCGAGTTTCGGGAAGCCGCTCCGACCGTTTGTGACAAGCGCGGCCCCGCAGATAATGAGGAATGCCACGGCGCAGGCAATTGCCTGCCGGCAGAGCTCAAACCCCGCCGGGACCAAACCGCTCCCATCCGTCAGCAACGCAAGCGCGCGTGTACCGCCGTAAAACAGGGCGGCCCACAACGCGAGGAAGCAGAGTATTCTAACTGTTGTAATCAATAGGTTTTTCATAATAATTGCGCATGGTTTCCGCAAGTTCCGCGGTAAGCGAGCCGTCCGCAAGACGAAACGACCAATTTGCGGGACACGTCGTACCGGGCGTATTGATACGCGCTTCGGAGCCGAGGCCAAGATAATCCTGCAGTGGGATTATCGCCGTACGCGCCGCACTGCCGAGAGCCGCGCCTATCATCGCCCGCGGCAAAGCGTCCGCGCCGTTCACCCCGAGATATTCACAGGCATATTCTATCACATCGGACCGGCGCGCGCTCATATCATGAATCCAACCTGCCAGCGTATCGTTGTCGTGCGTCCCCGTATATACCACCGTATTCGGCGTATGGCGGTGCGGCAGGTAGGCGCTCTCCGCTCCGGGCTCAAAGGCAAACTGCAGCACGGCCATGCCGGGCCATCCGGAATATTCCCGCAGCTTCCGCGCCCGGTCTGAAAGAAAGCCGAGGTCCTCGGCGATAAGGGTAAGCCCGCCGCGCACTTCCTCAAACACATCGATCATCTCCTCGCCGGGGCCTTCGCGCCAGGTCCCTGACGAAGCGTCCTCACCCGGGCGTATCTCATAATAATCCGCAAACCCGCGAAAATGGTCGAGACGGACGCCCGTATAGAGTTCGGCCGCCTGCGCGACGCGCGCCCTCCACCACGCATATCCCGTTTCTCTATGCGCGCGCCACCGGTAGACGGGCTCGTGCCATATCTGGCCCTCGCTTGAATAATCGTCCGGCGGGACGCCGCCGAACGCGTCGCCGAACAGTTCGGGGCGTTCCCTGTAGTCGCTCGATTCATCGGATACATAGAACGGCAGATCCCCGATAATGCCGACGCCGCAGGAATCCGCGTACGCGCGCAGCGACTGCCACTGCGCGAAGAACAGTTCATTCAGGGAACGGCCGGCGCGCAAGGCGGCGGTTTCAAGCAGCGGGAATTTCAGCGCGCGCAGGTGGGCGTAGTCTATGTGCGCGGCACAGTGGCCGGAACCGGTCTGCTCGCGCAGGCGCGCCGCCGCATAATAATCGCTCAGTTCCGCGGCCGAAATATATCCCGCCGCGCACAGCTCGCCCGCGTCTATGAGAAGCGGGTCGCCGCCCATAGCGGACAGGACGCGGTACGGGCTGCCCGTCTCATCGGACGGGCCGATGGGCAGTATCTGCCAGAGATCCTGCCCTGCCTGCGCAAGAAAGTCGATAAAATCCCGCGCTGGCCGGCCGATAGTGCCGATGCCGTCCGGCCCCGGCAGGCTGAACAAGGGGAAGAGTACGCCCCGGCGCTTTACTCCGTCCATTTCAGTTCGCATATCTCACTGCCAAGCGGCTCTATGTCGAGCACGAGCAGGCCGCCGCTTATCGCCGTCTCCCGGCCCGTCAAAAGCGAAACCGCGTGCGTCCACCCGGCGTTTCTGAACGCGTCAAGGCATTCCCTTGACTCGCATTCCTTGTCCGTCATCAGGTCGATAGCTATCGTGTGACGGGCTTCCGTCGGATTGACGAGCGTCAGGACGGCCTCGGGTTTTGCCGGCCCGCCAAAGGCGTCGCGGCCCTGAATCGTATGGCGCATGATGCCGAGTACGTTTCCGTTTGTCGCGTAAAACAGCGCCTGGCCTTTTGTGAAAACGGGATGCGCGCGCCGCAGCTCGGCGAGCCGCCGGTAGACGTCCTCGAATCCCGGGTCTTCCGCCGCAAACGGTTTGCGGTTGAACGGGTCGAGCAAGCCCGTCATACCGACCTCGTCCCCATAATAGATAGACGGCATCCCCGGCAGCGCAAACTGCACGGCGGCCGCGAGCCGCTGCAAAGCAGCGCCGCGCTCGCGCTGCTCCCCGGACATCACAAAGACCGCTTGCTCCTCGCGCGTCATGCGGCATTCATCCATAGACGCCGCGTCGCAGCCGAGCGCGGTGCGGGCGCGCGCCACATCGTGCGAAGAAAGCAGGTTCATCAGCGCATAATACATCTCCCGGGGATAGTTCTGGTTTTGGCTGACAAGGAACTTCTTGAACGCAAAGGAATCCATTTCTCCGAGTAAAAACGTGGTGAGCGCCCGCGCGAGCGGATAGTTCATCACGCTGTCGAGCCCGCGCCCGAGCGCATATTTCCGCGGCAGATGGTAGCTCTGTTTCGTCGTCGCGTCCTCCCAGACCTCTCCGAGCAAAAACGCCTCCGCGTCCGCGGACTTGACGGCCGCGCGCATCTTCATTATCGTTTCATCGGGCAGCTCATCCGCCACATCGAGCCGGTAGCCCGCCGCGCCCTTCGCTATCCACGTCCGCAGGACGCTGCCTTCCCCCTCAATGATGAAATCTATCCACGAAGGCTCGGTTTCGTTCACCTCGGGAAGCGTACCGAAGCCCCACCACGACTCGTAGGCGTCGGGATAATCGCGGAACCGGTACCACGGATAATAGGGCGAGTCCTTGCTCTGATACGCCCCGACGCCCTCATACCTGCCGTACTTATTGAAGTAGACGCTGTCATCCCCCGTATGGGAAAACACGCCGTCGAGAATGACGCGGATGCCAAGCTCACCGGCCGCGCGTACGAGCGCGGCAAAATCATCTTCACTCCCGAGCATCGGGTCTATTCTGAGGTAGTCGCCCGTATTGTACCGGTGGTTTGACGCGGCCTCGAATATCGGGTTCAGGTAAATCAGGGAAACGCCGAGCTGTGCGAGCCGCGGCAAGTCCTCCGTGATACCCGCAAGGTCGCCGCCGAAAAAATCGAGCGGCTCATAGTGTTCCGCTCCCGGCGCCGGCAGATAGTCCGGCAGTTCGTCCCAGGTTTCATGCAGCCGCATTCCGCTGCGGCCCATAGCATGGTGCGCCGCAAGGCCGCGCCCGGCGTTCTCGCGGGAGCCCCGGCGGTACCGGTCGGGAAATATCTGATAGCAGACCGCGCCCTTTGCCCACTCCGGCGTATGGAAGCCCGCCGCCGAGACCGTCAACTGGAAGGCCGGCGGTTCATTCGGATAGACCCGCCCCGCGCCCGCGCAGCCGCCGTATTCGGCCCCGTAGTACACGCAGCCGCCGCCTATCAGCTCCGCGCGGAACCAGTACCACAGCACTCCCTCTTCCGCAGTCTCGATTTCCGCGGAGAGCATCGTCTCCCGGAATTGCGGGGGTTTCGTACCCCCCTCGTACGCCACGGCGTCAAGCGCGTATTCCCGCTGCGTCCCGTCCGGTTGCAACACGATAAGGCGTATATCTGCGTAGCTCACCCTTTTCGGCCCGCCCACGAACAACCGCAGCGTTACGCGCGCGCCCGCGCTCACGGCTCCCAGCGGCTCGCGGTATTTTGCGAGCGCGCTGTTATGCACTATTGAACTGTCGTTTATCACCGTGCCGCCGGATATGATTTCGTTCATTCTGTTCACTCTATGGCTTTCATCTTCCATATCTTCTCGTTATATTCGCTGATGGTCCGGTCCGCAAAGAATATATGCGACCGCGCCGTATTCAGCGCGGAAATCCGCATCCACCGTTCACGGTCCGCATACACGCCCATCATCTCGAACCAGGCGCGATCATACGAATCGAAGTCATGCAGCAGATAGTATTTGTCCGCCCGCTCTCCGTTGCCGTCAAGCAGTGAACCGTACAGCTCTCCGAACTGCCGGTCCGACGGCACAGGCATCGTCCCGTCGATAAACGAATCGAGAACCTGCTTTATGTCCGCATTCTGCGCGTACACCTTGCGCGGGTCGTAATTCCCGTAGGTGTCGAGCCGCTCTATCTCGCCGGCGGTAGCCCCGAAGATAAACACGGCATCCCTGCCGACCGCGTTCGCGATTTCAATATTCGCGCCGTCAAGCGTTCCTATTGTCACGGCGCCGCTCGCCATAAACTTCATATTGCCCGTTCCCGACGCTTCAAGCCCCGCGGTTGACAGTTGCTCGCTGATGTCAGTCGCCGGTATCAGTATCTCGGCCTCGGACACGCCGTAGTTTTCGATAAAGACGATTTTCAGAATGTCCTTCGTATCCGGGTCATTGTCAATCAACCTCGCCGCCGCGAGTATCAGGCGGATGATTTCCTTCGCGCGGTAATACCCCGGCGACGCCTTCGCCGCGAACAGAAACGTCGTGCGCGGGACCTGCGCCGTGGGGTCCCTCTTTATCAGGAAATAGAGCCGCATGATATGCATGAGCTTCAGGAGCTGACGCTTGTACTCGTGCAGCCGCTTTGCCTGCGTATCGAAAGCCGTATCCGGGTCTATCTCGACGCCTTGTTTCTTATAGAGGTGGTCGCGCAGCCGGATCTTGTTTTGCCGGCGTATCTCCGCGTATTCCGCGAGAAAGCCCTCGTCAGAGGTAAGTTCGGAAACCCGGTCAAACTCCGCGTAATGTTTCAGGTAGCCGTCACCGATGCGCTCCGCGATAAGCCGCGCGAGCGGTTCGTTCGCCTTTGCGAGCCACCGCCTATGCGTGACGCCGTTCGTAATGCCGAGGAATTTATCCGGGAAAAGGATATAGAAATCGCGGAACGTCCGCGTCCGTATGATTTCGCCGTGCAGCTCCGACACGCCGTTCACCCTGCCGCATACCGCGATACAGAGATTCGCCATACGTACCTCTCCGTTCGAGATAATAGCCATCTCTTCAAGCCGCGCCACATCGCCGGGCCACTTCTGCCATATCTTGTCGCGGAATACGCGGTCTATCTCCTTCACAATGCCGTAGATGCGCGGCAGCAGTTCACGGAACATCCCCTCGTTCCACCGCTCAAGCGCCTCGCTGAGAATGGTGTGGTTCGTATAATTGAACATGGAAGCCGTAATCTTATAGGCTTCCGCCCAGGAAAGCCCCTCGTCGTCCGTCAGTATGCGTATCATTTCGGGTATGGCCACCGTCGGATGCGTGTCATTGATCTGCACCGTATAATGTTCCGGCAGCTCGCGCACATCGCCGTACCGCTTCTTGTGCCGGTTTACGAGAAACTGCATCGAGGCCGAGGACAGGAAATAGAACTGTTTTAGCCGCAGCCTCTTGCCCTGCTCGTGGTTGTCCTCCGGATAGAGTATCTGGGATACGGACTCCACGAGCGCGCTCTCTTCCACGGCCCGCGCGTAATCGCCGCGGTTGAAGTAGTGCATATCGAGTTCTGTTTTCGCGCGCGCGCTCCACAGCCTCAGCGTAGCGGGGATTTTGCTGCGGTACCCGATGACGGGATAGTCGTACGGCACGGCGATGATGGACGAATAATTCGTATGCTCTATCTTCAGGCCCTCCGCCGTCCACACTTCATGCACTTCGCCGCCGTAGTGTACCTCCACCTTTTCTTCGCGGCGGGGAATTTCCCAGACGCTTCCGTTCTCGAGCCAGTTATCGTCCACTTCCGTCTGTTCGCCCGTGTCAAGTTTTTGCCTGAACAGCCCATGCTCATACCGGATACAGCAGCCCGTAACGGGCAGGTCAAGCGTGGAGAGCGCGTCGAGGAAACAGGCCGCCAGCCGCCCGAGCCCGCCGTTGCCGAGACCCGCGTCAGCCTCCTGCTCCTCAATGTCCGAAAGCGACAAGCCGAGTTCTCCGAGCGCCGCGCGATAGTTCTCGAGCAGGCTCAGGTTTATCATATTGCTGACGAGCGCGCGTCCCATGAGAAATTCGGCGGAAAGATAGTAGAGCCGTTTCGCGCTCTGCTCAAAGACCGCCTTGTTCGCGTCGGCCCATCTGTCCATAATGAATTCCCGTACGGTCAGCCCGACCGCCTTGTATATCTCGTCCTGTGACGCGTCCTCCAAATCATGCCCAAACGAGCGTCTGAGCTTCTGCAGTATTCCTTCTTTGATTTCTTCCTTTGTGAGATGTTCCATAAACTACATATGCACCTTCCTATACGGGCTATCCCGTCAAATTTATTTCTTTACCTTGCCGCTCGGGGCCAAAGCGCCGTAGAGCTTCAGATATTCCTCCGCCGACGCCGCAAAACTGTGGTTCTTTGTCATCGCATTCGCCCGGAGCTGGCGAAGCATCGGTTTGTCCTCCCGGTAGACGTCGAGGGTCAGATTTATTACGAGCATCATGTCATGGGCGCTGTATGGCGCAAATGCGAATCCATCCCCGGTCTTTTCGTATTTATTATACGGGTCCACCGTGTCGGCAAGGCCGCCCGTGGAACGGACTATCGGCAGCGTGCCGTAGCGCTGGGCTATCATCTGTGACAATCCACAGGGCTCAAAGAGCGACGGCATGAGCAGAAAATCGCTGCCCGCATAGATAAGGCGCGCCCTTTCCTCATTATAACCGAGATACACGCCTGCGCGGCCGGGATATTTCTCCGAAAGCTTATTGAAAAATACCTCATATTCCTCATCGCCACTACCAAGCAGTACAAAGGCCGCGCCGGAGCCGAGCAAACCGTCAGCCGCTTCGCGTACGAGATCAAGACCTTTCTGTGACGTAAGCCGCGTAATCATGCAGATAATAGGCGCGTACCATTCCGCTTTCAGCCCAAAAGCCGCGCGCAGAGCCTTCTTGCATTCACGCTTGCCTTTCAGGTCCGCTGCATCATAGTGCGCCGGGAGCGCCGGGTCCGACGCCGGATCGAATTCATCCTCGTCAATGCCGTTCACGATACCCGAAACATCTGCGCCGCGGGAGGCGAGTATGCCCTGCATACCCATGCCGAGTTCTGTTTCTACTATCTCTCGCGCGTAGGTGGGGCTGACCGTCGTGACTCTGTCCGCAAAGACGATGCCGGCTTTCATCATATTCGCGGAGCCGCCCTGCTCAAGCGCCGAAGGAGTATAATACCGCTCCGGTACGGACAGCACATCCGCCATTATATCAAACTTCGCCTGCCCCTGGAACTTGATATTGTGAATCGTAAAGACCGTGCCGGTGTCCGGGTACGCGTCGGCATACTGCGTGCGCAGGAGGAAAGGGATCATGCCCGTGTGCCAGTCGTTGCAGTGTAATACATCCGGCTTGAAATCCAGATAAGGCAAGGCTTCGAGTACGCCGCGGCAGAAAAACATATACTGCTCGTTTTCCTCATCGCCGCCTCTATATATCTTGCCGCCGAAATAATCCTCATTGTCGATAAAGTAGTAGCGTATCCCGTCAAGCTCAAAGGTTTGCAGGCCGAGATAGGTTTCGCGCCAACCGAGCCGGATGGTGGCATGCGTCACCTCTTCGATGAGGTGTTCAAACTTTTCCTTGATAGCTCGATGTTTCGGCATGATAACGCGTACGTCCGCGCCGAGTGAAAGCAGGGCTTTCGGCAACGCGTAGGCCACATCGGCCAGCCCGCCGGTTTTCACCAACGGCATAGCCTCCGATGCCACGAACAGTACCTTTATCAAACCCGCGCCCCCTTTCGTATGACAACGGGAAATTCCTCATTTCCGATGAGCCGCGTACGGCTTCTGACCCCGACATTTTTGTCGAGTATCACATATTCGAGCTCGGAATTATCGTTCACCTCCGTGTTCGGAAGCAGAATGCAATTCTTGATGGTGACGCCCTTTCCGATGTAGGCTCCGCGGAACAGCATGCTGTTTTCAACCTCGCCCTCTATGATGCAACCGTTGGCGACAAGGCTGTTCTTCACCCGCGAATCACCGATGTATTTGGCCGGGACCTCATCCTTCACCTTTGTATAGATGCGGTTCTGCCCCTGGAACATCGTCTTCTGTAAATGCGGGTCGATAAGGTCCATGTTCGCGCGGTAATAGGCTGCGACCGAGTGCATCCTGCCGACATAGCCCGTGTACTCGAACCCCATCATTTTCAGGCGGTCCAGATTCCCGCGGATAAAATCATGCGCAAACGAGGTTTCGCCGCGCGCCGCGCATTCTTCCGTGAGGTAGATGAGAATGTCCTTGCGGAGTATGAGGGTCTCCATGCCCGCTGTGTCAAGGTTGGTACTTTCGGGCGCCGTCACGAGATCCGTGATGCGGCCCGTCTTGTCAATTTTCAATCTGACGTCTTTGAACCGCTCGCCCCGGTAGGATTCGAGCGACGCCTTATTGTACAGCATGGTGATGTCCGCGCCGCTGTCCACATGAAAGCGCATCATATCGTCATAGGTGGAATTGTATATCATATGCGAGTTCGTGAGAATGCAGTATTCTGCCTTTGCGCGGCGGATAAAATCCATGCTTCCCCTCAGCGCTTCGATAATATTCTTGTACGCTCCCGTCTCCTTATTCGCAAACGGCGTCAGGAAGAACAAGCCGTCGTCTTTCCGCGAAAGGTCCCACGCCTTGCCGGAACTCAGATGATCCATCAGCGAATTGTAGTTGCGGTTCGCGATGATGCCGACCGTGCGGATACCCGAGTTCATGAAATTCGATAACGGGAAATCTATCACGCGGTAACGCCCGCCGATGGGAACCGCGCCCACCGCGCGAAACTCCACGAGTTCGCGCATCTGCATTACCTGTTCGCCCGCGTAAATCAGTCCGAATGCATCTCTTATCATTTGGGCTCACCTCCTTTCCGCGCCTTTGAAACCGTCGCGTCGGCGTCCACCTGCTCTCCCGCCGGCACCGTCGCGCCGGCCTGCACTTTCGCGCGCTTGCCGACCACGGCGATCTTTCCCGCGCCTTTCTCCGGCAGTTCGCCCACATGGCTCCGCTTTCCGATAACAACTTCCTCGTCAACAACGCTCATTTCAACGCGGCCGCCTTCCGCTATGAGCGTCCCGGCCATGATGATACTGTCCTTTACGACAGCGCCCTTTTCAACGACCACGCCCGATGAGAGCACACTGCCCTCCACCGTGCCGTAAATGCGGCAGCCCTCCGTAATAATGCTGTTCTTTACCGTGGCGTTCTCCGCGATATAGTGCGGCGGCTCGTTCGGGTTCCGCGAATAGATGCGCCACGGGTCGTCGTAGAGGTTCAGCGGCGGTCGGTCTAAGAGCAGTTCCATGTTCGCGTCCCAGAGCGAACGTATCGTCCCGACATCCTTCCAGTACCCCTTGTACTCGTAGGCAAAGAGTTTCTGCTTGCCCGCGAGCATCGCCGGTATCACGTTCTTGCCGAAGTCGTTGTCGGATTCCGGGTCCGCGTTATCGCGTATCAGATAATCTTTTATCACGGGCCACTTGAACGCGTAGACGCCCATCGACGCGAGGTCGTTTTTCGGATGCTCGGGCTTTTCCTCGAATTCAGTAATGCGCATATTCCGGTTTGTGTTCATAATGCCGAACCGTGAGGCCTCTTCGAGCGGCACGCGCAGGACGGCGATGGTCGCATCGGCGCCGTTATCCAAATGATTGTGAATCATCCAATTGTAGTTCATCTTGTAGATATGGTCGCCGGAAAGGACGAGCAGTATCTCGGGGTCAAACTGGTCTATAAAGTACATATTTTGATAAATCGCGTCGGCCGTGCCGCTGTACCATTTGCCCGACTTGCCCTTCACATACGGCGGCAGCACAAAGGCCCCGCCCGTAACCGTATCGAGGTCCCACGGCGAGCCCGTGCCGATATAGGTATTCAGTTCAAGCGGTTGGTACTGCGTCAGTACGCCGACCGTGTCGATGCCCGAACGGACGCAGTTCGACAGCGGAAAATCAATAACGCGATATTTGCCGCCGAAGGTCACGGCCGGTTTCGCGCGATGCTTCGTCAGCACCCCGAGCCGGCTTCCCTGTCCCCCGGCCAAAAGCATGGCAACGGTTCTCTTCTTCCTATACATATGACAAGCCCCCTTCCCTGTGGCGCGTCTACACCTGATACTACATTCTACCACGCCGGGGGCAAAACAGGGGGAATAAAACCGCCGGCGGCCAGTAGGAGATAAAGTAATCGTTGGGTTAAATCAATCAAAAGAACGCGCAGAGGGAGTGCCCCCCTGCGCTTCCAACGCTTTTGCCGTGCTAAAGAACGTCTCTCTCGCCCCTACCGCCTATTGCTCCGTCGCCACACGCCGATTTCTTCCGCGCCGGCGATGAGTTCGTCCCGGAAGTCGGGATGGGCGATGGAGATGATGGCCTCGGCCCGCTCCCAGAGCGTCCGGCCCTTCAGGTCGACGACGCCGTTTTCCGTCACGAGGTAGTGAACCATGGTCCGCGGCACCGTCACCACGGCGCCGGGCGTCAGCGTCGGCTTGATGCGGGACACCATGCCGCCCTTCTTCGTATGCGCGGAGCTCATGCAGATAAACGCCCGCCCGCCCTTTGAGCGGTAGGCTCCGTAGGTGAAATCGAGCTGGCCGCCGGTCCCGCTGATTTGCCGCGTCCCGAAGGATTCGGAACAGACCTGGCCGAGAATGTCCACCTCGACGCAGTTGTTGACCGCGACGACATTGTCGTTCCGCGCGATGACGAAGGGGTCGTTCGTATAGTCCACCGGATAGAAGGCGACCTGCGGGTTGTTGTCGATGAAATCATAGGTCTTTTTGCCGCCGAGGGCGAAGGTGCAGACCACCTTGTACTTGTCAATATTTTTTTTGGCGCCCGTCACGCGCCCCGCCTCTATCATATCGACGAAGGAATCCACAAACATCTCCGTATGGATGCCGAGATCCCGCAAATCGGACTGCGCTATCATGGCGCCTATGGCGTTCGGCATTCCGCCGATGCCGAGCTGCAGGCAGTCGCCGTCGTGCAGCCGGTCCATAATGAGCTGCGCTATTTTCTGGTCGGTTTCGGACGGCACGATGGGCGGAAGCTGCGGCAGTTCCCAGTCAGCTTCTATTATGCTATCCACCTTGCTGATATGAATGCCTTCCTCAAAGCCGCCGAGGCACCGGGGCATATGCGGGTTGACTTCGAGCACCACGGCGCCCGCCGTTTCGCAGAGCGCCATCGCGTGGGAGACCTGCGGCCCGAAATTGAAATAGCCGTACTCGTCCATCGGCGCGACCGTCAGGAACACCACATCGGTCCGTATATGTCTCCGGTAATAACCCGGCTGCTCATGGTAGAGCACCGGCAGATGCCAGGCCCGGTTCTCATCGCTCAGCGCCCGCTCTATCGCGCCGAGATGGGTGCTGTTGTACGCAAAATGTTCGGTGGTCGGGTCGGCCTTGACCGTTTCGGGCATACTCATGCGTGAGGTGCCGCGAATCTTCACATCGAACAGTTCGTCCTTTCTCAGCGCGAGCGCCTTGTCGAGTTCCACTACCTGCCCGGCGAACGCGCCGTATTCGACCCAGTCCCCGGATTTGACGACCTTGACCGCCTCTTCCGCCGTGACCAACTTGCTCGCGTACTCCTGTGTATAGTCCATGTGCCGCCTCCTTCTCACTCCCAATGAACCATCGGGCTGTGTAAAGGAATTTTCACACAGCCCGCCTCCTTCTTGTATAACTTTCGCGTCAGTCGATAAAATGCGCGGCGTCAACGCTGAGGAATACGTCGTCATTCCGCTCTATCGCGTCCATTCTTCCCGTTACCTGCGGCAGAATAGCGCTGATAAAGTATTTGGCCGTGGCTATCTTGCTCTCGAGGAAGACCTTGTCGTCCTCTGTGTCCGCGCCCGCCGCCAGCTTTTCCTGCGCGACCGACGCCTGAGACAGGAGCATCCACGCGACCGCTATATCCTCTGCAATATTCAGATACGGCGTCGCCCACGCGTAGGTGAGGAAACCGTTCTCCTTCAACTGCGTCCGCAGCAGTTCCGTTATCTCGATAAACCGCGTAAGAATGGCTTCCGTGTCCGCCGCGTAGGAGGCTATGCCATCTACCCCTTTCGCGGTTTCGATGGCGGCCCGGATTTCCGAGACCAGCGCGTCGAACGCGCTGCCGTCCCGCATGACTATCTTGCGTCCGAGAAGGTCGTTCGCCTGTATGCCGTTCGTCCCCTCGTAGATGCTCGTTATCTTGCAATCACGCGCAAGCTGTTCCACATAATATTCCTGACAGTACCCGTAGCCACCGAGGACCTGAACCGCGGTCACGCAGGCGTCAAAGCCCTTATCGGACCCGCCGGACTTGCAGAGCGGCGTCAGTATCTCGACCAAGTCTCCATACTTCCTGCGTTCATCCTCGTCCTCCGCAAGCTCCTTTAAATCCAAGCACTTCGCGACGTAGAATATGAGCGCGCGGATACCCTCTGTATAGCTCTTCATCCACAGGAGGTTTCTCCGCACATCGGGGTGTTCGATAATGGGCACCTGCGGCCCCGTCTTCTGGCCGAACGCTACGCCCTGTTTCCGCTCCCGCGCGAAGTCGAGGGCGTGCAGATAGGCGGAGCTGCCCATCGATATGCCCTCCATGCCGACGACGATACGCTGTTCGTTCATCATATGGAACATCGTCACAATGCCTCTGCAGCGCTCGCCGATCAGCTCGCCGATACACGCGCCGTTGTCACCGTAAGCCAAGGACGCCGTAGCCGAGCCCTTCATGCCCATCTTGTGCTCAATGCCGGTGCAGACCACGTCATTGTCCTCCCCGAGGCTGCCATCGTCGTTGACCCTGATTTTCGGTACGATAAAGCAGGACAGCCCCTTCGTGCCCTCCGGATCCCCCTCTATGCGCGCGAGCAATATATGTATAATATTCTCGGTCAAGTCCGTATCGCCCTGGCTGATAAACATCTTGTTGCCCTTGATACTGTAGGTCCCGTCCTCGTTCAGCGTCGCTTTCGCGCTGATTGCGCCGACGTCGCTGCCGGCCTCCGCTTCGGTAATATCCATACAGCCGCCGTAGGTCCCGGCCCAAATGGGCTCAAGGTATTTTTTCTTTTGCTCTTCCGTGCCGTAGAGATCTATGACCTTTCCGGCGCTGTGCGTCAGGCAGGTATAGACCATCAGCGACTGGTTCGCCGCGAAGAACAGCATCTGCGTCAGGTAGTTCAGCATGGTCGGCATCTGCTGGCCGCCCCAGTCATAGTCCTCGCCCGGCGCCGTCCAGCCGCCCTCGCAGAACTTCGCGTAGGCCGCGTGGAATTCTTCCGGCAGCGTGACCTTCCCGTTTTCAAAATGCGCCCCGGTCTTGTCGCCCGCCGCGTTGATCGGGTAGTATTCACCCACCGCAAGCTTTTCGGCCGTGTCGATCGACATCTCGACGATGTCTTCGGAATAGTCGCTGAACCGCTCATACTCAAATAAGTCGCTTATCTTCAGCTGGTCGTAGAGCGCGAACCGCGCGTCCCGCAAATCCATCAATTTGTTCCCCATTGTTTCCTCCTTCAAATCATGTTCTGATTCATCACACAATATTCTCCACGATAAACGCCGCGGCCGGTCCGCCGCTTGCGCACATGGACGAACAGGCGTAGCGGCCGCCCCTGCGTTTCAGCTCATCTACCGCCGCCATAATAATACGCGCCCCCGTCATGCCGACCGGATGCCCGAGCGCGATGCCCGAGCCGTGCGCGTTCAGCCGGTCGTAGGGTATCTTCAGCTCGCGGTTGCAACCGAGGACCTGCGCGGCAAAAGCCTCGTTCAGCTCCCAGTAATCAATATCGTCTATCTCAAGCCCGGCGAACTTCAAAGCCTTACGTACCGCAGGCACAACGCCCATGCCCATTATGCGCGGCTCCACCGAACCGCTTGCGGCGGCGACGACGCGCGCTAAGGGTTTGAACCCGAGTTCCTGCGCCTTATCCGCCGACATCATAATGATGGCCGCGGCTCCGTCGTTCAGCCCCGAAGCGTTGAACGCCGTGACCGTCCCGTCCTTCTTGAACACCGGACGTTGCCCCGCCGCCTTTTCAAGGCTGCAGTCCCACTGCGGGTGTTCGTCTGTATCGATGACAGTAACGCCTTTACGCGTTTTGACCTCCACAGGGATTATCTCGTCCTTGAACAGCCCATCCTGTATCGCTTTGACGGCCCGCTCATGGCTCATCAGGGCAAATTCGTCCTGCTCCTCACGGCTGATGCCGTACATCTCGGCGATGTTCTCGGCCGTGACCCCCATATGATAGTCCTCAAACGCGCAAATCAGGCCGCCTATCATCAGGCTGTCCTGCACCTTTTCACCGTCGCCCAGACGGTAGCCCTTGCGCGCGTCCATCAGCAGATAGGGTGCGTTCGACATACTCTCCATGCCGACAACGGCGCCGACGTCTACCTTGCCGAGCATGATGGCCTGAGACAGGAAGTCCGCGGCCCTCATGGACGAGGGGCATTGCTGATGCACGGTCGTCGATATGGTCTCCGCCGGGCAGCCGGCCTTGAGCGTCACCCAACGCGCCGAGTTTCCCGGGGAGCCTGCCTGATTCACGTGCCCCGCTATTACTTCTTCAATACTATTCGGGTCTATGCCGGCCCGCTCCATGACGCCCTTCAACGCCAAAGTCCCGAGCTCATGGCCTTTGAATGACTTGAGCCCGCCCATAAAATCACCGATGGGCGTACGCGCTCCGGCCACTATTACTGCATCTTTCAATGGTCTACCTCCCTTTAAATTCCGGCTTGCGCTTCTCTATGAACGCGCGCATCCCTTCCTTCTGGTCCGCTGTGGCGAAGAGCCGCGCCCAATTGCTCGCTTCGAACTCCACGCCGGCCTGCAGATGCGTTTCGTCCGCCATGTTGATACATTGCTTTGCCAGACTCAGCGCGACCTGCGGTTTTGCGGCCAATTCCTCCGCGAGCTTCATCGCGTCTTCCAATGGGTTGTCCGCTACCGCGTCGACCAAGCCGTACTCCAACGCTTCCGGCCCTTTGACGGCCGCGCCCGTGAAAATCATCTTCTTCGCCTTGGACGCGCCAATCAGTCGGGCGAGGCGCTGCGTACCTCCGGCGCCCGGGAAGATACCGAGGTTTATTTCCGGGAAGCCCATCTTTGCGTTTACCGCCGCTATCCGGAAATCGCAGCAGAGCGCGAGTTCCATGCCGCCGCCGAGCGCAAAGCCCTCGATAGCGGCTATCACCGGCTTCGGGCAGGCTTCTATGCGGCTGAACCTTCCGGAAAACGAGAACGCGCGGGCCTCTTCGGGCGTGAACTCCACCATGTTCCCGATGTCCGCTCCCGCCGCGAAATGCTTTTCGCCGTAGACCACGATGGAGCGCACGTCCGGATCGGCGGCGAGCTGCGAAAAAGCGCCGTCCAATTCATCTACTAATTCCGCGTTCAAAGCGTTCAGGCTTTCGGGCCTGTTCGGACTGACGACCGCGACGCCGTTTTCGACGCGGACGGTGATATAGGTATTACTCATGATAATCGTAGAACCCCTTTCCTGTTTTACGTCCGTAATCCCCTCTGGCATAGCGTTCGACTAAGCTCGGACTCGGCTTATCGGCCAAATTCCCCGTTTCGCGGTACCGCTCCATGCCGAGATGGTATTCAAGGTCTATCCCAGTCATGTCGAGCAGCTCCAGCGGGCCCATCGGATGGCCCAACGCGCCTTTTATCGCGTTGTCAATATCCTCGACGGAAGCTATCCCCTGATCGAGCAGGTAACACGCCTCCTTCGTGATAACCGAGAAGATGCGGTTGCAGAGGAAGCCGTATATCTCCTTATTGACCTTTGCGGGCGTTTTGCCGAGGGCGCGGGCAAGTTCGATGACCGTCTCCACTGTCTCATCGGAAACGTGCGGGCCCTGCACGACCTCCACGGTCTTCATAATAAGCGCGGGATTGAAGAAATGCATATTCAGCACCTTGTCGGGCCGACCCGTCGCGTCCGCTATCTTTGAGCTGACTAAGTAGGAACTGTTCGTGGCAAGTATGGCGTGCGGAGGCGCGACCTTATCGAGCTGGGCAAATATCGCGCGCTTCACCTGCAGGTTTTCGACGGCAGCCTCTATCACCATGTCCGCGTTCGCGGCTCCAGCCTCTATGCTGCCCACAAAATGGAGATTGTCGTTCACAAACGCGACCTGCTCATCGGTGATTCTCTCCTTGGCCCGTTGCTTCGGCAGCCAACCGGCCACAAATTCCTTCGCCTTGTCCACGGCTTCCGGCGAGGTGTCTACACAAAAAACCTCAAACCCGGAAACAGCCGAAAGCAGGGCGATTTGCTGCCCCATCAGTCCGGCGCCCACGACACATATTGTTTTGATATTCATTGTCCCCTCCTTCTTTTGATTCCTGAATTATAACTGCGGGCCGTTAACCGGCCCCTTCATCAAGCGCGCCTCGCTGTTCCTTCCGGCGCTCCATGATATTCAATAATAAAAGCCCCGCCACCACGAGAACCCCGCCAAACGTGGCGTTCATTGAAAGCCGGTCGCTCATCAAAATCATGCCGGCAAAATAGGCGAATACGGGCTCCGAGGTGTTTATCATCGACGC
>JAITEX010000038.1 GCA_031281765.1 Eubacteriales Family XIII. Incertae Sedis bacterium
TGGCGGAGCAGAGAGGATTCGAACCTCCGATACCTTGCGGTATACGTGATTTCCAATCACGCGCCCTCGGCCGGACTAGGCGACTGCTCCGTGTCTATTAATATGTGCGTTTCCGCGGATATTAATGTATCATACCATATCTATTATTTCAACACATAGTCTACGGCGCGTATCATGTCGGCGGGCTTGACGTTCAGGTTGTGCAGGACAGCTTTTTTGTCCAAGCGGCGCAGGCCTTCGGGTATGGGAACGCCCGTCTTTTTTTTGATAGCGTTTATATAGGCGAAGCCGTCTTCTTCCTTCGGCAGGCCGAGGCAGGCCGCGACCTTGTCGGCAAACTTATAGGCGCTGGCGGTGGAGGCGATGAGGGTCGGCGTATCGTCACCCGTCTTTATCTTGTAGTCCATATAGACCTTGTAGCCGACGGCCGTATGCGTATCCACTAAGTAATGTTCTTCGTTCCACAGCTTCGTGATGGTCTGATGCACGGTCCTGGTACTGGCGTAACCGCCGTAGAACATCTCGTCTATCGCGGCGCGCGTATCGGGCTTCAGCCGGTACTTGCCGTCTCTCTCGAGATTCTTCATGTACGTCTTTATTTCCTGTGAGTCCCCGCCCGAGAGGTGCCAGAGCAGGCGCTCAAGATTGCTCGAAATGAGAATATCCATCGAGGGCGAGCTTGTCGTCACGAATTTCCGGTTTGCGTCGTATACGCCCGTGTTGATAAAGTCCGTCAGCACATTATTCTCATTTGAGGCGCAGATAAGCTTGTTTACGGGCAGCCCCATCTTAGAGGCATACCAGCCCGCGAGGATGTTGCCGAAGTTGCCGGTCGGCACCACGAGGTTTATCTTGTCCCCGTTCTTTATTCTGCCGTTTTCAATCAGGCGGACGTATGCCGCGATATAATAGGCGACCTGCGGTACGAGGCGGCCGATATTTATCGAATTTGCCGAGGAAAGCCGATACCCGCGAGCGGCAAGCGCCTTTTCAAATTCCCGGTCGGAGAATATATCCTTGACCCCTCTCTGCGCATCGTCGAAGTTGCCCTGAATGCCGTAGACGTGCGTATTCTTGCCGCGCTGCGTCACCATCTGCATACGCTGTATCTCGCTGACGCCCCGCTTCGGATAGAACACGATGATTTCCGTGCCCGTCACATCCGCAAAGCCCTCGAGGGCCGCCTTTCCCGTATCTCCGGAGGTAGCCGTCAGAATGGCTATCGTGCTGTCCACGCGTTCTTTCCGGAGCGCCGCGATAAGCAGATACGGCAGTATCGAGAGCGCCATATCCTTGAACGCGGCCGTCCTGCCGTGATAGAGTTCAAGGAATTCCGCCTCGCTCGTATGCGCTATGGGCGCGATAAGCGGGGTATCAAACTTTTCATCGTAGGCGCCGGCCGTACACTTATGCAGCTCCTCCAATGAAAAATCCGTAAAGAAACTGCGCATCACCTTGTAGGCAATGTCGCGGTAGGCGACGCCGCGCATACTCGTAAACTTGAACGACAGCTTCGGGATCTCCGTCGGGACATACAGCCCCTTATCCGGAGCAAGCCCCTGAATAATGGCCTGCGCGCTGCTCACTGCATCATCATTGCCACGCGTGCTGACATATCGGATGTTATCTGCTACCTTCATACATAAAACTCCCTACACACTCACATGAGTTATCTATTATACCATAATCGGATAATGGATAGCTTATTCCGTAGTGGAGAGTATCGAATTGTATTTCTCCACCTGGCTCACTTTCATACGCGCCGTATCGGACGGATCGACCTCCTCCTGCAGCTTCAGCACCGTCGGGCTGACGAATACCGTGTCGAGAATCTCCCCGTCTAACGAGATTTTGCTGAACGGCGTGAAGCCCGCGCCTTTCAGATAATATTTCCCGGCTACCTCCACCACGCTATCGATGCGTATCGGCGCGTATCCCATCTTCATCTTCGTCCGGACAAAGGGGCTGACGCCGCCGTATACGTACTGCTTTCCGTAGAGCATATCGTACTGCAGCATATGGAGGTTGTTCTGATAGTCACGGTTTTGGTCGCGGTTTTGGTGCAGCATCGTCAGCGTCCCCTCACTCATTCCGATGCGCGTCTGTATTTCCGCCGCAAGCTGATAGGTGCAGAGGTCCTTGTCCTGTTTCTCGAGCTCGAAATTACTCCAGAGCACATACTGCGTCTTGAAAATCGAGCCGGACTTCATGTCCTCTTTTTCCATACCGATAGCCGGCAAATGGTCGCCGTACACCACGAGAATCGTCGGCTCATCGAAAGCCTTCAGCTCATCCGTCAGATTTTTCAGGAAGGTGTCCATTTCGTTCACCTGTTCGGCATAATATTCCCACGCGTTTTTCTGCTCTTCCGTAATGTCACCCGTGACCGTAATGCGCGGATTTTTTATAAGTTTCGTCGTCGGGTATTCGCCGTGGCCCTGCACGGAGATGCAATAGATATAATCCTTTTTGTCCTTCGTGGATTCGAGCGCGCCGAATATCTCCCCGGCAAGCACATCGTCCGTCGCGAAATTCTTCGGCGTCTTTGACACATAATTCATGTATTCGAGCGACGTGAAATCATCGAAGCCGAGGTTCGCGAACACCTCGTTCCGGCCATAGAACGCGCCGCGGTGATTGTGAATCGCGTGCGTCGCGTACCCGATAGTCTTCATATTGTAGGCCATCGTTTCGCTGGTTTTCTCTTTCAATATGGTCTTGTACGGATATTCGCCGGGGCCGAAATACTTCATGCTCATGCCGCTCATCGTCTCGAATTCCGTATTTGCCGTGCCGCCGCCGAACACGGGCACCTCGAGATAACCGCTCGAATGCGTCTGCTTCAGGCTTGAGAAGAACGGGGTCGGCGTCTGCGAAAATTCCAGCCCCTTCACCTCCGTCGGGTCAATAAAGGATTCGAGCTGCAGGAAGATGATATTCGGCCGCTTCTCCTCCGGCGGCTTGTTCGTGTACTCGGTCTGGCCTTCTATCTCCTCCTTTGTAAAGATGGCGTCCACGGCCTGCTTGTCGTAGTTCGCGGGCCTTGAGACTCCGCGCCGCAGCCATGTCGTAACAAAGCAGTACGGAACGCCGTAGTCGTGGTACGCATCCCACAGGTTTTCGAAATAATTCGCGACGAGGTTTGTCTTGATACCGAAGCCCCAACCGCCGGCCGCCACCGCGGACGCAATAAGTACCCCGCAGACAGCCTGCTTGAAATTTACGCGCGTATGCCGCCGCGGACCGAATATCCCGAGCAGGACGAAGACCGCGACAAAAACCGCGATGCCGAAAATTATCACGGCAAGCTGGAAGTCCGAGAAGTAGGTCGGCATGATGTCGAACGCCATATCCACGATTTGCAGATCTGCCGTCGTAAACGGCGTCATGCGGTACCTGATGATGATGCCGTTTACAAGGCCCAGCGCGAACCACACCATAAATATCACAAAGTAGAGGAATACTCTGCGCCGGAACAGCCACGCAATAGTGAGCGTCGCGTAAATCAGCAGGTAGTTGATAACGAAAGGCGCCGGATGTTCCCAGAGGAACACAAAGCCGCCGAAAGTCGTCTTGTATTCGAAACCCTCTATAATGAGCATCAGGATGAACGCGATAATGCCGGCCTGAAAATAGCATTTGTTCAAAACCCTGTTTTCGGTGACGATGCGTGATACGCGCTCGCGCAACCGGTGCAGGCGTGGAAAATGGATCTTCTTTTCTTTTTTTTCTCTATTCTTTTTCATCATTAATTACTTTCAATCTATAACGGCATCAGCAAGCGCGATAAAGTCGTTCACTGACAGTTCCTCTGCGCGCGCGGTTGGCGCAATGCCGGTCTGCTCGAACGCCGCCTCCACGGCCGCGTCCGTAAATCCTGCGGCGCGAAGGGAATTTCGCAGCATTTTGCGCCGCTGCCCAAAGCCGGCCCGGACAAGCGCGAAAAACGTTTTTTCATCTCTTGCCTTCCGCTCGTCCCGTCGCGGCCGCAGCCGTATCACGGACGAATCTACGCCCGGCTTCGGGATAAATACTTCGCGCGATACCTCAAACAGGTACTCCGCGTCGAAACGGTATTGCACGGCTACGGACACGGAACCGTAGATACGGCTGCCGGGCGCAGCTGTGACGCGCCGGGCCACTTCCTTCTGCATCATAAACACGGCGAGCTGCGGAAGGTTGCCGGCCTCCGCCGCCTTCATAAGTATCGGCGTCGTGATGTAATAGGGCAGGTTCCCGACAAGCTTGTAGGCGCCGGACGCCGGCAAAGCGTAGTCAAGAAAATCCATTGACACTATTTCTGTGTTCCCGATTCCGGCTTCGCCCGCGGCTTCCGCGAGCAGCGGCACTACCTTTTCATCCGCCTCGACCGCCGTCACCCTTCCGGCCCGCTCCGCAAGCGCAAACGTCAGCGCCCCGAGCCCCGGGCCTATCTCTATCACCAAATCGGAAGCCGCCGGCTCCGCCGCCGCCACGATCTTCGCTATGATATTCCCATCTGTCAGGAAATTCTGCCCGTACTTCTTGACGGGCGTAAACCCGTGTTTCCGTATCCGCTCTGCGGTATTCATTCGCCGGCTCCGCCCGCGACCTTGTCCGGCTTCTGATTTCCCTCCGTCTCCGTTTCCTTATCCGGGGACGCGACCTTGTCCGGCGTTTCGGCCTGGGTCTTCGTTTCGTCAACAGAATTACTTGACGAAGCTTTTTTGTAGATATAGATGATTTCGTCGTCCTTCACCATGCGCAGCCGGTCCCGCGCCTGCTTCTCGAGATACCCGGGATCCTTCAGACGCGCGAGCTCGACCTCGAGATTCGCCTTCTGCTCCTCTTTCAGCTTCAGCTCGGTTTTCGCGGTCTCGGCCTCGCGCCTCAGATCCTGTATCTCGCGGATGGACACTGCCGCAAAAACCGCAAGCACCGCCACAGCCACAATAATGACTAAGCGCCGTCCCGTTACGAAACTGCGCCTCGCCTGCTTCTCGTCCCTTACTTCATTTATATCTATGACCCGGCTCTCTTCGCGCGGGACATCCCTTTTTCGCGCCATTTTTCCTCACCTCGTACAAACACAAATTTGTACAGGTTATATTTTATCATATGTCGAAGTTCGGAAATATTACAAAATCATAAATGTGCTATGCTATTGAAGCTGTCCATCCCGACGGATGATTTTCTTTGCCCGCCGGCCTAGCAGCCGGTCAAGCCCGACAAATATATAGGACAGGATAAAGAACGCAACCGTCATGCCGACAAGATATAGAAGTACCGTCCCGATGCCGAGCGTATCGACATCGAAGAAGAAGTAGGGGTACCTGCCGCCGCCGTAGTAGGTCACGCCGAGCGGCGCCGCAATAAAGGCATAGGCGATATAGCAGAGGGGCACGATGGTCCACCAAAACGGACTCGTAACGGTGAAGCGGCCCTTCATATCAAAGAGCAGCCAGTCCAAGATGACGAGGAGCGGCGTAAAGAGGTGGACGAATGCGTCGCCCGTTATGGCGCTTGACATGGAGAACGGGGAGCCCGCAAGCATAAACTGGTAGACGAGCAGCGTCACGGTAATGGCTATCATGACTGCGCCCTTGAGACGCGGCGCAAAGGTGACGGCCCCGCGCGTCCCGCTTTTCCTGATTTGTCCGGCGGTATGGAAGGCCGCGGCAATGAAAAACACGAGCACGAGCACATTGCTCTGCAGGGTGTAGTATTTCATCAAGCTGAAATCCAGATTTTTCGGGAACCCGCATATCATCAGGATGCCCGTCACACAAACCCCTACTATCACAATTTTGAACAGCAACGACGCGATTTTGTTGTTAATGCACATGGTTCCCCCTCCCTTTGGCTTTTGTTTTCCGCTACAGAATAGTATACCACCTCATGGCGCGCCTTATCCCCGTCGTGTTGTTAGCCCCCCAAATACGCTTTGATGATTTCGTCGCTTTTCAGCAGTTCCTCGCCGGCGCCGGACAGTGCGATGTGGCCGGTTTCGAGGACGTAGGCGCGGTCCGCCACGGCGAGCGCCATGCCCGCGTTCTGCTCCACGAGAAGTACGGTGGT
>JAITEX010000094.1 GCA_031281765.1 Eubacteriales Family XIII. Incertae Sedis bacterium
GTCGTAAAGCCTGCGGGGTGTATAATTATTATAGTTCCGGTGCGCCTAAGCCCCGCAGGTTAGGCTCTGCAGTCAATAGCGAAGAACGGGAGGGGACCAATGGAATACGATGTCGCCATAATCGGCGGGGGGCCCGGGGGCTATGTCGCCGGCATCAGGGCAGCGCAGCGTCAGCTGAAAACCGTGCTTTTTGAAAAGAACAAGTTGGGAGGGACCTGCCTGAATGTCGGCTGCATCCCGACCAAGGTTCTCGTAAAGAACGCGGAGATCCTGCACGCTATCCGAAACGCAGCGAGCAGGGGCATTGTGGCGGATCCACCTGTCATTGATATGAGACAGATGCTTGCGGCGAAGCAGGCGATTGTGGACCGGCTGACATCGGGCGTTGAGGCGCTTTTGAAATCAAACGGCGTGGAAGTTGTGTGTTCCGAAGCTCACGTCACTTCCACACACACACTTGAAGCGAATGGCAGGGAGTATTCGTTCAAAAACCTGATTATCGCGTCCGGCTCTTCAAACTATATCCCGCCCATCCCCGGGCTTTCGGGCAGCGGGATACTCACTTCCACAGAACTGCTCGAACTCGAGGAAATACCCGCCACCTTAGCCATAATAGGCGGCGGGGTGATAGGCTGTGAGATGGCCACGATCTATAGCAGCCTCGGGAGTGAAGTCACCGTCATAGAAATGCAGCCCCGGCTCTTGCCCCTTATGGACAAGACCCTATCCCTTTCGTTGAAACAAAGTTTTGCCGCTCGCGGCATACGGGTACTGACAAAGTGCGGGGTATCCGGAGTATCCGCCGAAAACGGCAGGTACGTTGTCGAGGTTTCCGGCGGCAAGGACAGCACTTTCACGGCCGACAAAGTATTGGTCAGCGTAGGCAGGAAGGCAAACCTCGCGGGCCTTGACGCTTTAGGCCTGGAGCTTGCGGGGGGCTACCTCAAAGTCGACGACAGGATGGCTACCAGCATCGGGAATATCTATGCGGTCGGCGATATTACGGGGATCATACAGCTTGCGCATGTCGCAAGCGCGCAGGCAATCATCGCGGCGGAGAACATCGCCCGGGGTGAGAGCGCCATGGCCTATGACAAGGTTCCGGGCTGCGTGTACACCATCCCCGAAATCGGTTCGGTGGGCCTGACGGAGGATAAGGCGAAGGAAGTATACGGCGATGTGGTGGTGAGCAAGTTCCCCTTGATGGCGTGCGGCAAGGCTGTCGCCATGGGAGAAACGGAGGGCTTCGTCAAACTCGTTGCGGAAGCGGACACCGGCCGGCTTCTCGGGTGCCATTGTATGGGCGCGGCGGCGACAGAAATAATTGCCGAGGCGGCTTTGGCGCTGCAAAACGGAAATACGATACAGGATATTTCCCATACGATACACGCCCACCCGACCATCAGCGAATCGATAGCGGAGGCCGCGCATCTCGCGGAGGGAATGCCTATCCATATGGCCCCGAGGTAAACATGGAATATTACGAGAGCGGTTCCACTGACCCGCATTTCAATCTGGCGCTCGAGGACCACCTGTTCAGCGGGATGGATCCCGAAAAAGACTATCTGATGCTGTGGCAAAACGCAAACGCCGTTATTGTCGGGCGTTTCCAGAATACCGCCGCGGAATTGAACGCGGGGTTTATCCGTGACAACAAGATCGATGTCGTGCGGCGGCTCTCCGGCGGCGGCGCCGTCTACCATGACCTCGGGAACCTCAATTACACCTTTATACGCCGCGGGCGTGAAGCAAAAGTATTCGATTTTTCTTTTTTTACAAAACCGCTCATCGATACCTTGGCCGCCTACGGGGTCAAGGCCGAACTGAGCGGACGCAACGATGTCACGGTCTATGGCCGCAAAATATCGGGGAACGCCCAGTATGGCAAGGCCGGACGTGTGATGCACCATGGGACTATCCTGCTCTCCTCCGACCTGACCGTTCTGGCAAACGCCCTGCGTGTGAGCGGGGACAAGATACAGGGTAAGGGCATATCCTCTGTCCGTTCGCGTGTCGCAAACCTCGATGAATTTATAGACGGCGTCACGGTAGACGGCTTCAAATCGGCGTTCATAGAACAATTGGACAGGACGGAAAGCGTCCATAAGCGCGATTTCACCGGCGAGGACATCGCGCGGGCCACGAAACTCCAGCGTGAGAAATATGACCTGTGGGAATGGAATTATGGCTCGTCCCCTCCCTACACAGTAGAAAAAACGCGGCGCATCGAAAATTTCGGCAGGATCGAACTCTATCTGCGGATCGAGAAAGGCCGGTTGGTCTCCTTCCACTCGCATGGCGATTACTTCGGGAATGAAGACCTGTCCGCGCTGGTTTCACGCCTGCACGGCTGCCGCATGGAGGAATCCGCATTGCGGGAAGCCCTGCGGGGGATAGACGTGGGCGATTTCTACCGCAACCTGAGCAACGACGCCTTTATCTCGCTTATGGTGGATTAGGGGAGCGCCGCTTAGCGCATCCCACATTCGGAACAATACGTTCAATATTTGCGGAATTTGCTTGCTATTATTCCGATAGCATGGTATGCTTCTAAGGAACTACTGATTGAGTCTATTCGTCATACGTAATGGGAGGCGCCGAGATGGACTATATTACGGTAAAGCAAGCCGCGGAAAAATGGGGTATATCCGACCGCCGAACCCGCATACTGTGCGCGGAGGGCAAGATTGACGGAGCCATTCGCCGTGGTCGTTCCTACCTGATTCCCGCCACCGCGCTGAAGCCGGTTGACGGGCGAACGTTACGCGGCAAGAAGATACCGGAACAATACGCCGCGTTATTTTCATCCGTCGATGAATTGAAAAACGAACTCGAACGCCACCGTCCCTTGACGGAAGGCGAATTGACGCGTCTGCGCGATGAGTTTCTCGTCGAATTCACGTACAACTCAAACGCTATAGAGGGCAACACGCTCACATTACAGGAAACCGCGCTCGCGCTGGAAGGGGTAACTATCGACCAAAAGCCGCTGAAAGACCACTTCGAAGCAATTGGCCATCGCGACGCGTTCCTTTACGTCTGTTCACTCGTCAGCGAAAAGGTCGCCATCTCCGAATGGATCATCAAGGATGTCCATTCATTGGTGTTGATGGACAGGCCCGATGATAAGGGCGTATACCGAAGAATGCCGGTAAAAATCATGGGCGCTGTTCACGAGCCGCCGCAGCCATACCTCGTGCCGGTACAGATGGAACGCCTCATAGAGAGGTTTTCGGAAGGCAGGCGCCATATCCTCGAAGCCTGCGCGCTCTTCCACTTGGATTTTGAGGGCATACACCCCTTTATTGACGGCAACGGACGTACCGGCAGGCTGATACTCAACCTGATGCTTATGCAGGCCGGGTATCCGCCGGTAGATGTGAAATTCACCGACCGCAAGAACTATTACGCCTGTTTCGACAGTTATTATTCCGATGGCGACGCTTCGCCAATGGTTCGCATGATAGCAGGCTATGTGAAAGAACGGCTTTCGCAGTACCTGACTATTATTAATAATTAAGAAAGTTGTAAGGAACGGGCCGGGGAATTTGTAAGGACCGCCCTATACCATAGAATATGTTGGCAATAGGGCCGGCGTACGGCACATGCTGATTTCGGAATTGCCCGAACGTAAGGAGGCGCATGTATAATATTCTCGTGTGCGATGACGACAGGGACATCGTGAATGCCATCGAGATATATCTCGTAGCAGAGGGATACCGCGTCATCACGGCGTTTGACGGTGCGGAGGCCCTCGCGGCAGTAGAGCGCGAGGACGTACATCTCATTATCATGGACGTCATGATGCCGAAGATGGACGGGCTGCGCGCGACGCTGCTCATACGCGAGCGGAAGAACATCCCCATCCTGATGCTATCGGCGAAATCGGAGGACTATGACAAGGTGGCGGGGCTCGGCGTCGGCGCGGACGACTATGTGACGAAGCCCTTCAACCCCGTCGAACTGACGGCGCGCGTGAAGTCGCTCTTGCGGCGCTACACGACCCTCGGCGGGATGGAGAAAAAGGCGGGCGTGTTCCGGTCGGGCGGGCTTATCGTAGACGACGAGGCCAAGACGGTCACCTTGGACGGCGAGCCCGTGGCGGTGACGCCCATCGAATTCGGCATCCTGCGGCTTCTGACCGCGAACGCGGGCAAGGTATTCTCCATCGGGCAGATATACGAAGCCGTGTGGGAAGAACCCTCCTACAATCCCGAAAACACCGTAGCCGTACACATCAGAAGGATTCGCGAAAAGATCGAAATCGATCCCGGCAATCCGAGATACTTGAAGGTGGTGTGGGGCATTGGATACAAAATTGAAAAAACATGATGAGTTAGAACCTGCAGTGAAACGGCGTTTGGGTGACAGAGCGGCGGCGCGCGCTGTGGCCTTCGTTCTCTGCGTACTGCTTACCGCAGGCGGATTCGCGGCGGGAGGCGCCGCGCTGTTCGACATAAATAACACGCTGAATAAATCTGACTACTCGCAAGAACGCGGGTTTTATGGCACCTGGAGTACGATAACGCAGGGGGATCTCTATACCGGCAAGCCCTACGCCGAGACGTGGTACTTTCAGGTTGATGCGTTCCATGACATCTATATGCTTTCGGATCTTTACGCGGTGTACGGAAACGGCATAGACGAACGTCTGTCGAACTATACACCGTCGCTCCGGGATACGCTATGGCCGGATATATACTATAACCTTGCAGATAGGCTGAGCGAGTCGGGGTACAACCCTACGGACAGTGACGATAACGATAAGAATCTCATCTATTATGAATCTAATGGGAGCGATACGGCGGATGGCGGCGCGTCGGCTATCGCATTCGACGCGCGAAAGCTGTACGACGAACGGTTTCTCGATCTGGCAAACGGCGGCGTAAAGAACTTCTATGACACCGGTGTGCAGGAGGCTTTCGAGGAGGTATATGCGGATGA
>JAITEX010000115.1 GCA_031281765.1 Eubacteriales Family XIII. Incertae Sedis bacterium
CGCGGCATCGCGCACGGCGATATTATCAAGGTGCATAATGAGCGCGGCATCGTGCTCTGCGCGGCTTATGTGACGGAGCGGCTCATACCCGATGTCATCTTCGTCGACCACGGCGCGCGTTTCGACCCCATCGACGCGGAGAGGATAGACCGCGGCGGCGCGATAAACCTCATTACGCCCACGGCCATCACCTCAAAGACGGTGACGGGCATGGTGGTCAGCGGCTTCCTCGTCAACGCGACGAAACTTGAGGACGCGGAAATGGAAGCATGGAAACGGCAGTATCCCGAAGCCTTCGGCCGCAAGGTCGATGAGGGCTGCGGCGTCTGCCTCGGAGGGTGGCTCATATGAAAATAAACCTGAAAGACAGCACGCAGGTATTCAAGGCCGCGAGCCTGCAGGGGCCGAAAGCCGGTATGCCGACCCTCGTCGATAGCGAGGGCGGCAAAATCACGCGCATCAGGCCGTATTACTACGAGCGCGACAACGACTGGGAAAGCCTGAACCCGTGGACGATCGAGGCGCGCGGGCGCGCCCTGCACGACCCGAAGCATACGCTGCCGGCGTCCTACTACGTCGCGTACAAGAAGCGCGTCTATTCGGCAAACCGCGTCCGCTATCCGATGAAACGCGTGGACTGGGACCCGAACGGCGAACGCAACCCGCAGAACCGCGGCAAGAGCAAATATGTCCGCATTTCGTGGGACGAGGCGGCTCAGCTGATTGCGGATGAACTCCTGCGCGTTAAAGAAAAATACGGGATGTCCGCTGTGCTCTCGCAGGCGGATATGCACGCGGAGGGCAAACACCTCGCGCCGGCGCACGGCTGCATGAACCGGCTGCTCTCGCTACTCGGCGGCTATACGGTCCAGATGCGGAATATGGACAGTTGGGAAGGCTGGTCGTGGGGCGCAAAGAACGTCTGGGGCGGCGAGCCCGTCGGCGAAATGCAGCCCTCGGGCAATGCCTGGCCGGACATCGCGCGGCACGGTGAGCAGCTGCTGTTCTGGGCGGCCGACCCAGAAACCACCGCCGTCGGCTTCGACGGCTATATGGCGAGCTACCTGAGCCAATGGCTGCACAGCCTCGGCATCAAGTTCGTCTATGTGGACCCCGCGCTGAACTGGTCCGGCGCCTATCTATCCGATAAATGGATACCCGTGATACCGAATACGGACGCGGCGCTCTACTTAGCCATCGCCTACGTATGGCTGACGGAAGGGAGCTATGACCGGGAGTACGTCGAGACGCATGCCGTGGGCTATGAGGAATTTTTCGACTATGTCCTCGGCAAGGCCGACGACGGTATCGCGAAAACGCCGAAATGGGCGGCGGGGAAATGCGGCGTGCCGCCGTGGACCATCAAGGCCCTCGCGCGCGAATGGCATAATAAGGTCACGAGCATATCCATCGGCAACGGTGGCCCGCAGATACGCGGCCCCTTCTCGACGGAGCCGGCGCGGCTGCAGGCCATCCTGCTCGGCATGCAGGGGCTCGGCGCCCCCGGCCGGCATCAGGTGAAGTGGCTCGAATGGAATATCGACTCGAAGATATTCCCCTTTCCGCATCAGGGAGAAATCAACCCCGAAGTACCGCACCGCTGCGAGGTGGTCAGGCCCGCGGGCGACACGAAGGACCTCTTTGGCAACGGCTTCCCGCATATGATAGATATTCTGAAAGCGGACGGGAAACCCGGGGACATCGAGGATTTCACGAAGCTGCTGAAGCCGATGGAACACGGCACCTTCCAATCGATACCGAAGTGTATGCTGCACGACGCCATTCTGAAGGACAAGATAGACTGGTGGGGGCTCTACTCCTTTATCGGCCCGGCCGAGGAACAGTGGGTCCACTATGAATTTCCGAAGGAAGGCTGTTCGCGCGTCCATATGATATGGTCGGACGCGCCGTGTATCACCACCTGCTGGAACGATGGCTACCGCTTTGTGAAAGCGCTGCGCTCGGACGAGATAGAATGCGTCGTAGCGCAGCATCCGTGGCTCGAAAACGACTGCTACCTCGCGGATATTATACTGCCCGTACAGACGAAACACGAAATGGATGACGTGTCGGACGATTCCGGCGCGGGCAACTTCCTCTCCGTGTACCGCGAGCGGCCGTCCTCAGACCCCGTCGGCGAATCGCTTTCGGACTTCGACTGCGTGGTCAAGGTGGCGGAAAAGCTCGGCCCGGAATATGTGAGCGCCTATACGGCCGGCAACATGGATACGGAACGCGTCGCCGAGGTATTCTACCGGGCGAGCGGCGTGGCGGGGCTCGACAAGGACGGAGACTTTTACAAGAAGGACATCTTCGTGCTGCCCTGCGTACCGGACATACAGGACTTTGAGAAGTACCCGCCCGGGCTCAGTGAGTTCGCGCGCGACCCGGAGAACCATCCGCTCCGCACGCCGACGGGCAAGCTCGAATTCACGTCCACGAAAATAGCGGAACTGTTTCCGGACGACAGGGAGCGGCCGCCCTACCCGCAGTGGGTGGAGAAAAGCGAGCTGCACGACGAACGGCTCGGCGGCAAGAGAGCGAAGGACTATCCGCTGCTCTGCGTATCGAACCACGGACGGTGGCGCTTCCACTCCCAGCTTGACGACATCACATGGAACCGGGAAGTCGAAGCCATGAAGATACGCGCAAAGGACGGCTACCAGTATGAGTCTGCGTGGATCAACCCGCGCACGGCCGCAGAGCGCGGCATTGCGTACGGCGACATTATCAAGGTGTTCAATGAGCGCGGCACGGTGCTCTGCGCGGCCTACCTGACGGAGCGCCTGCTCGAAGGGTCCATCTATGTGGATCACGGCGCGCGCTTCGACCCGATAGACGCGGAGACCCTCGACCGCGGCGGCGCGATAAACCTTATCACGCCGACGGCCATCACCTCGAAGACTGTCACGGGTATGGCCGTCAGCGGCTTCCTCGTGGAGGCGGCAAAGGTGACCGACGCGGAGATGGACGAATGGAGGGCGCGGTACCCTGAAGCGTTCGCGCGAACAGTGGATGAAGCCCAGGGCGTATGCCTTGCGGGTTGGCTTGAAGGATACGAAGAAGGAGAACAATAAAATGAGTAAAGTTTTCATAGCTGACGTTACAAAATGTAACGGGTGTTATTCCTGCCAAATGGCCTGCAAGGACGAGCACTGCGGCAACGATTGGTCGCCGATAGCCAGGCCCCAACCGGACATCGGGCAATTCTGGTTCAAACTTTTGGACGAAACGGTCGGTACGGTCCCGAAGGTGCGCGTCCGTTATACGCCGACGCTCTGCGGCCACTGCGAGAAGCCCGCCTGCAAGGATGTCTGCGCGGCGGACGCCGTCTATGTGCGAGACGACGGTCTCGTCATCATCGACCCTGAAAAATGTACGGGCTGCGGCGCGTGCGCGGAGGCCTGCGTCTACGGCGCCGTCTATATGAATGACGAACTGAAGATAGCGCAGAAGTGTACGGGCTGCGCCCATCTTTTGGACAACGGCTACGAACTGCCGCGCTGCGTGGAGATATGCCCGACCGGCTGCCTGCAGTTCGGGGAGGAAGCGGACCTCGCCGCAGAAATCGCCGGTTCGCAGCGCCTGCTTGCGGACGAGGGGCTTAAGCCGCGCGTGCGTTACCGCAACCTGCCCGGCCAGTTTATCGCGGGGACGGTCTATGACCCCGAAACCGAGGAAGTGCTCATCGGCGTGCGCTGCCGGGCCGTGTCCGGCGGCAAGCTGCTCGAAACCTTTACGGACAACTACGGCGACTTCTGGTTCAATGACCTTCCCGTCGGCATCTGGGAAGTCTTTATCGAACCGAAGGGCTACAAGCAGAAGGCCTTCTACGACCTGAACACGAAGGACTGCCTGAACCTCGGCGACATCGCCATGGAGAAAGAGTAGTTTCGACTCGAGGGTAAGGTTCCTGGTAGAAAATCTGACACGCAATTTGGCGTCCGCCGCATGGGCAGGTTGCTATAGAGCGCAGAGGGGGCTGTTCCACGCGCCCCCTTTGTTTTTTTCGGTCTAATTTCCGCTATCTCCGCTTCGGTAAGGCCAGTGACCTCGCTTATCAAGGCAGCATCCATGCTCTTCTCTTTCATGCGCCGCGCACTTTCTGTACGCTCTTCTTCGCGCCCTTGAACAAGCCCTTGTTCAAGCCCCTGTTCAAGCCCTTCCTGTTTCGCGACCCGCATCTCATCTTCATAGCTGTATTCATGGACCAGTATGCTCATAATTATAAGCTCGCTATCTCCGCTTCGGTAAGGCCGGTATACTTACTGATAAGCGCCGCTTCAATGCCGTCCGCTTTCATGCGCCGCGCACTTTCTGTACGCTCCTCCTCGCGGCCCTCTTCGCGCCCTTGAACAAGTCCTTGTTCAAGCCCTTGTTCAAGCCCTTGTTCAAGCCCCTGCTCAAGCCCCTGTTCAAGCCCCTGTTCAAGCCCTTCCTGTTTTGCGACCCGCATCTCATCTTCGTAGCTGTATTCATGGACCAGTATAGATCGGAAGAGCGTCGTGTAGGGAAAGAGTGTATCCAGAGGGGGTGGTGTCTGGGGGG
>JAITEX010000070.1 GCA_031281765.1 Eubacteriales Family XIII. Incertae Sedis bacterium
ATCATGCCGATCCTTGAAGTCAAGGCGCGGCGTGTTGGCGGCGCGAATTATCAGGTACCGATGGAGGTCAGGCCGGACAGGCGTCAGACCCTCGGACTGCGTTGGCTCACGAATTATACGAGAGCGCGCGGCGAGAAGAAGATGTCAGACCGGCTCGCAAAAGAACTTATCGACGCATCCAACAACACGGGATCCTCGGTAAAGAAGAAGGAAGATACGCATAAGATGGCGGAAGCGAACCGCGCGTTCGCGCATTACCGCTGGTAGGAGCGAAAGAGCGGAAGGAGCGGGGTCCCCGCGGAACAACGGTTCGTGGGCAAAGCGCAGCATAGCGCGAAAAAGGCAAAGAGCCTCCGCAAAAAAGATAAGGAGAGATTTTGGGTAGGGAGTTTTCACTCGAAAAAACGAGAAATATCGGCATCATGGCCCATATCGACGCCGGCAAAACGACGGCGACCGAGCGCATATTATACTATACTGGCATCACGCACAAAATGGGCGAGGTGCACGAGGGCGCGGCGGTCATGGACTGGATGGAACAGGAACAGGAACGCGGCATTACGATTACGTCGGCGGCCACGACCACGCAGTGGAAGGATGTACGCATCAATATTATTGATACGCCCGGACACGTGGACTTTACGGTTGAGGTGGAACGTTCGTTGCGTGTGCTCGACGGGGCGGTAACGGTGCTTTGCGCCAAGGGCGGCGTTGAGCCGCAATCGGAGACCGTGTGGCGTCAGGCCGAGAAATACGGGGTTCCGCGCATCATCTTCGTGAACAAGATGGACATCATGGGCGCGGGTTTCCTGCGCGTCGTGAATATGGTCAAGGAGAGGCTGAAGGCGAAAGCTGTGCCGCTCCAGCTTCCGATCGGGGCCGAGGATACTTTTACGGGAGTAATAGACCTCGTGGAGATGCGCGCCCATATCTACCGGGACGAATCCGGCAAGAATTTCGATACGGTTGAGATACCGGAGGAATTGAAGCCGGCCGCGGAGGAGTGGCGCCACAATCTGATGGAATCCATCGCCGATTACGATGAGGAGCTTCTTATGAAGTACCTCGACGGAGAGAAGATTTCCGTGGACGAAATCAAACGCACGGTGCGCACTATGACCATACGGGGTGACCTCTATCCGGTATTCTGCGGCAGCGCGTACAAGAACAAGGGCATACAAATGCTGCTTGACGCGGTTCTCGACTATCTGCCGTCCCCCGTGGATATTCCGCCGATTACGGGTATCAACCCGAAGTCGGGCGAAACCAAGGAACGGCCCGCGGACGACAGCGGCCCCTTTGCGGCGCTCGCGTTCAAAATCATGGCCGACCCGTTTGTGGGGAAGCTCGCGTTTTTCCGCGTCTACTCGGGAACCCTGAAATCAGGCTCCTATGTGTACAATTCAACGCGCGACAAGAAAGAGCGCATCGGGCGTATACTCCAGATGCATTCAAACAAGCGCGAAGAGATAGAGGAAGTCTACTCGGGCGACATCGCCGCTGCCGTCGGGCTCAAGGAGACGACGACGGGCGATACGCTCTGTGACGAGAAACACCGGATAGTGCTCGAATCGATGGAATTCCCGGATCCCGTTATCGAGATAGCCATTGAGCCAAAGACAAAGGCCGGCCAGGAAAAAATGGGCGTGGCGCTCGCGAAGCTCGCGGAGGAAGACCCGACGTTCAAGACCTATACGAACGAGGAAACGGGCCAGACCATTATCGCGGGCATGGGCGAACTCCATCTCGAAATTATCGTCGACAGGCTGCTTCGCGAATTCAAGGTCGAAGCGAATGTCGGCAAGCCGCAGGTTTCCTACAAGGAGACCATCACGAAAAAGTCGGAAGTCGATTACAAGTACGCGAAGCAGTCCGGCGGACACGGCCAGTACGGCCATGTCAAGATACGCCTCTATCCGCGTGAACCCGGCGAGGGCTTTGAATTCAAAAGTACCATTGTCGGAGGGGCTATTCCGAAGGAATACATCCCGAAGATCGAGGACGGCGTCAAGGAAGCGATGCAGAACGGCCCGCTGAAGGGCTATCAGGTCGTGGACGTGGGCGTCGAGCTTTACGACGGAAGCTATCATGAGGTGGACTCGTCCGAAATGGCGTTCAAGATTGCCGCCTCACTCGCGTTCCGCGAAGCCGTAAAGAAAGCCGAACCCGTACTGCTCGAGCCGATATTCAAGGTCGAGGTCACGGTGCCCGAGGAATATATGGGCGAAATCATCGGCGACATCAACGGCAGGCGCGGCAGGATCGAGGGCTCGGACATGATGAACGGGGCGGCCATTATCAGAGGCTTCGTACCGCTTTCGGCAATGTTCGGCTACGCGACGGACCTGCGCTCAAAGACCCAGGGCCGCGGCGTGTACGCCATGCAGTTCGACCACTTTGAGCGGCTCCCGCAGAGCCTCATCGACGCGATTAACTAATGGGGAATAACGAAGCATAATGTAAAGAAGAACATGCCTTCCTCCGCAGGATTTTGCGGTAGGCAAGGAATAACGAAGCATAACGCAAAAAAGACAAGGAGACAGAAATGGCAAAAGCAAAATTTGAACGCAACAAGCCGCATGTAAACATCGGTACTATCGGCCACATCGACCATGGCAAGACGACGCTGACGGCAGCTATCACAAAGACGCTGTTCGAGCGCTACGGTCTTGGCCAGTTTGTGGCCTTTGACGCCATCGACAAGGCGCCTGAAGAAAAGGAACGCGGCATCACCATCGCCACGGCGCACGTGGAATATGAGACGCCGAACCGCCACTACGCGCATGTCGACTGCCCGGGACACGCGGACTATGTCAAGAACATGATAACGGGAGC
>JAITEX010000054.1 GCA_031281765.1 Eubacteriales Family XIII. Incertae Sedis bacterium
CAAATTCTCGATATACAGGGGAACGAAGCGCTTCTGATCACGAATGAGATTGTGAACCTCCGCGCTTATGATGAACTTACTGAAAAGCAAGAGGAACTATATAGTGATGACAATTATGAGTACAACCCGGATGATTTTTCCACCACTTGGGAGGATTGCTCTCTGCGAAAATGGCTGAATGAGGAGTTTTTCAGCAGTGCTTTTAATGAAGATGAACAAAGCTCGATATTGACTACTCAGGTCGTAACCGAAGACAATGATTATGAGGGCATAGTGGATGATTATGGACGAGCGACGCCCGGCGGCGAGGATACGGATGATGAGGTATTCCTGCTTTCATTTGACGAAGTGCAGAATGCGGCGTATGGTTTTGACGCGGATAGAACGGTATATGATGTAGCGCGTCAAGCCAAGGCTACCGAATATGCGAAAGATGCCGGTGTATATGTTGATAGAGATAATGCCCCCTGGTTACTCAGGTCGCCCGGTGAAAGCAATAGTTACACTGGTTACGTCGATTATGATGGATACGTAAGCTTTTGGGGAACGGAAATTGATCCTGAATATTATGGCTACGGCGTTCGTCCCGCTCTGAACTTGGATTTGTCAAAGGTTGTCCTCGTATCCGAATCCGCAAGCGGTGGCGCGCCCTATACGGTTATCCCGAAGGAATCTATTGTCGCGCCGACGATTACCACGACGTCCTTAGCCGGCGGCAGGAATGGCGCTTCCTATAGCGCCGCCCCGGAGGTCACGGCTGATGCACGTTTTGAGCTGACGTGGAGCGTGGCGGACGGCAGCTTGCCGCCGGGCCTTGAGCTTGACGAGTCTACGGGCGCAATTACGGGGATGCCGAGCGCGGCAGGCAATTACTCATTTACGCTTCAGGCGGCAAACGCCGGCGGCGCGGCCACGCAAGCCTATACCCTAGCGATAGCCGAAGGGTATACTCCTGTCTCTACCGTTACCGTCACCGTGGATTCCCGTGGCGTGGAAAGCGATATAAGCCAGACAACGTATACGGTGATTGCGGGCGCGACCTTGGCGAGGCCCGCCAATCCGACAAGCTCTACGCATGACTTTGGCGGTTGGTACGCCGACGCGAATTTCCTGACGCCCTTTGATTTCAGCGGGCCTATTACGGCGAACGTTACCCTGTACGCCAAATGGGAGCTGAAAACGAGTGCGGGCGAAAACGCCGGTTCGGGCGGAGAGCAGAATCCCGGCATTGACAATGGTTCTTCTGGCGGGACAAGCGGCGGCGCTTCCGGCAATGCAAGTGGCGGTTCCGGCGGCGCGAATAGCGGTTCAACCACTACCGGCGGCGCGACCGGCGGTTCTACGGGCGGCTCCGGCGGGGCCACGTTCACGAGCACAAGTGGCAACGGCGGCGGGAACAATGCCGCTGCCGACACCGGTACGGAGATAGGCGATACGGATACGCCGCTGTCCGATGTTCCCGGAACTACTAGCGACGCCGGAGACAATGGCAGCAAAGGCGCCTCTCCGTCTACGGATACGCGAATCAATCCTTCGGATACCCCCCTTGCGGGCGGCGACGTTGACGGGCAAAAGGGCAATGATTCCGTGCTCGGCACGATACTGCCCATCGCAGGCGCGGCGATTGCGGCGTTGCTCATTGCATTACTCGCGTTCTACCTGCTGCGCAGAAAGAAAGAGAAAGGGGAAGCGTAACGCGCGGAAAATTATTCCCGCATAAAGTGGAATAAAAGTTTGTGATAAGAAAGCGCGCCACGCGGCGCGCGAAGTCCGGGCGGCGAGGAGCATATCCACGCCGCCCGATAATGTTGTAATCAATTATTTAACCAATATGCGCATTACGATAAGAGGACAGGGCCGGTATTTTCGGATATAATGGTACACATATAAAAGGTTCAAAGATTTATCAGAGCCGGGCAATGATAACCCGGATAGGTATTTTGTGTGAGGACAATACAAGAGAGGAATATCTGAGTGATACTATGTGCGTAGCTTATCCGGGGCGGGTCATCGAGATAGATGGCCGGCGGGCAAAGGCCGATTTTGCCGGGAATATTGTAGAGGTGAACACGGGGGTCGTCGACGTGAAAGCCGGCGACTATGTTCTCGTGCACGCGGGCCTCGCTATCGAAGTGATGAGCGAGGAAAAGGCGAGGAGCATTCTCGAAGCGTTTGAGGAACTGGCATGACGGACGGGCGCGAACTCCGTCTGATGGAAGTGTGCGGTACGCATACGGCGGCCATCTTCCGCAGCGGCCTGCGCAGCCTGCTGCCGGAGGATGTCCGGCTCGTTTCGGGTCCGGGCTGCCCCGTCTGTGTGACGCCGGCCGCCTATATCGATGCCTGCGTGGCCTACGCGATGAGGCCGGGCCATGCGCTCGTCAGCTTTGGCGATATGCTGAAGGTGCCGGGCAGGGCGCAGGGCTTTCATGCGTCCGCGAGCGCGGCACGGGAAGCCGAAAAGGATTCCGGCAGCGAGCCGGGAAGTTTTGACGCCGGACAAGGCGTTCATTCAGATGGAGCTATGCCGCGAAGCTTAGATGCGGCAAAGGGCGCGGGCGGCCGGGTCGAAATGGTCTATTCGCCGTTCGAGACGGTGCGCATGGCCGGGGCGGAACCGGACACGACCTTTATTATTGCGGCGGTGGGCTTCGAAACGACAGCGCCGGCCTACGCGCTTCTGCTCGACGAACTGACCGGCTCCGGCATCACGAACGTCAAACTGCTCACGTCGCTCCGGTCCGCGGTTCGCGCCATCAAGTGGGTCTGCGAAAATGAGAAGGACATCGACGGATTCCTCTGTCCCGGCCATGTGAGCGTCATTACGGGCAGCGGCGTCTATGAGCCGCTCGCGGAGAAATACGGCAAACCGTTTGTGGTTGGCGGGTTTGAACCGCGGCATATTTCCGGGGCAATAGGCGAACTGACGGA
>JAITEX010000085.1 GCA_031281765.1 Eubacteriales Family XIII. Incertae Sedis bacterium
TCGCCCATATTGATAAAGTACGGCGACTGCCGCCCGCTCTTCGTCGTAAAGTCACCGAATTTCAGCGCGCCCCGCGCAATCAAAAACCGTATAAAATCATTCTTCTCCATTTTTCTCCACAGATTCACGCGCTGGCGAGTTTCCCCATGCCAACCTTGCTAAAGAGGTCGTACTTCCGGTCCGCCTTTTTCACAATGGCCGAGGCCGTGAAATAGCCGCCGAGCACGGCGCAGGCGACGACGACGAGGGCAAGCAGGATAATGGCGCCGTTGCCGCGCTGATTTTTCAGCGAGCTAAATATGCGCCCGAAGGCCGACGGCAGATTGCGCGAAGCCGAGATGACATTGCTGACCATCGCGAACGAGTTCCACGCGGCGATGCCGCCCGAGCGCAGGCTCTTGTGCTTCCAAAACGAGATAAGGCTGTTGATCCAGATAATAATGCCCGTCGGTATGACGGCAAGGACAATCAGCACGTACGTGAGGTCGGATGAAAGGCCGATAAGCAGCTGCAACTGCTCCGGCGTGAAATACCCGCCCGCGTTTCCGAGCGCCGCTATTATCGCAATGATAATGACCGAGTAGACCATGGTAAACCCGGCTATCGCCATGACGTAGCCCGCGACCGCAAGCACGCGCGCGCCGCCGCCGATCTGCTTCGACTCGCTCCATATTCTGCCTACGGTGTTCGCGTTGAACCAACTGATTCCAAAATTCACCGCAAGCAATACTATTGTTATTATTACTGACATTTTTCCTCCCTTTCTTTTCTCTATTTTATCATAACCTCTCCTCGCCTACCTTTTTTTAAGATTATTTTTTGGCGGGGGTTGACAAGCGTCGCACTTTGTATTATTGTATTAGATAGTTAATGCAATAGTACAGTCATATGCACACCACAAAGGAGGGATAGCATGAGAGAAAGCGTGTTGACAACACACAATCTTACAAAGAAATACGGCTCGGTTCCAGCTTTGGACAATGTCTCACTGACGCTGGCTGAAGGCGATATTTATGGATTGATTGGACAGAACGGCGCCGGCAAGACCACATTCTTCAAATGCGTAATGGGGCTTGCGAAACCGACAAGCGGAAAAATTGAAATAGGCGGGGAAACGAGGGACCTGAATGCGGTTCGCAGACATATGGGGTTTATGATAAACCCGTCCTTCCTCCCCTACCTCGGGCCACATGAAAACCTCGAGTACCTGTGCCGGGTCAAGGGTATCCGGATGAAAGGCGAAACGGAGCGGCTGCTGAAGATCGTCGGGCTTGCCGACGTACGGAAACCGTTCAAGAAATTCTCGCTTGGTATGAAACAGCGTCTCGGCATTGCGGGAGCGCTGCTCGGCTCACCGGCTATCGTCGTTCTGGACGAGCCGATCAACGGGCTTGACCCGCAGGGCATCATCGAGATGCGGACCGTTATCAGGGACGCGCACCGGGAATCCGGAGCGACCTTTATTATCTCATCGCACATATTGAGCGAACTTGACCTCGTCGCCACGTATTTCGGCTTTATCGAAAAAGGCCGGCTGCTGAAGCAAATATCGCATAAGGAGCTTCACGAGGCCACGCGGAAATCGCTGTGCATCGAAGTGGACAACACGGAAAAAGCCGTCACGGCATTGAAGGCGACGCTCGGCGCGAGGCCGGTGGTGACGGAGAAAGGGCAGCTTGTCTTAGAATCGCATCTTGAAGAGCCGGACCGGGTCGCGCAAACGCTCGCGGGCGCCGGGGTGACATTATACGGGCTGCATCGGCAGGAAACAACCCTTGAGGATTATTTCATAGGATTGGTAAACGGAGGTGAACACTATGAGTAACTATATTCGCGGCGAATTTTATCGCCTGTTTCACAAGAAAAGCCTCATCATCTATTTCATCGCGCTTGCGGTCGGCTATGTCGGGACGATGTTGATACGTTTGGACACCTTGGATGCGGGTACGCTTACGTATGACGGCAAGGCCGTGTACCCCTATCTGCTGCCGCTTGTCGGAGGGTTCCTGTTCGCAACCATCTATACGGATGACTTGAATTCGAAAAACCTCATCACGCTCGTCGGCTTCGGACTCGAAAAAACGAAGATCGTTATGTCAAAATTTATTTTGACAGCAACGACTTCGGCTTGCATATACGCCTTTGTGCCGCTCTGGAGCTACGGCGTTCTCGCCCTGTTCGGACATCCGGCGACGATGAGCAGTCTCGGCATCGCCTATGCGTACGCGCTGAAAAATATGCTGGCGACCTTGATTTACGTTGCGATAGCGTCCGTCCTCGTCTACGGCTTGCAAAGGCCGACATTTGCGCTCGTCACCTATATATTGCTCGCGCTGAATTTCATCAGCGCCATGGTGCTGCTGCTGATGAAATTGCGCGTCTTCGAAGAAATTGCGTCGAAGGTCAACGACTACCTCGTGGACGGTGTCACAACAAATATATTCCTCGGCCTGACGGAAGGGGGTTCGCTCGCTCTGCCGCTTCTCCAATTTGTCGGCTATATCGCGGTCTTCGGATTGCTCTCTATTCTCGCATTCAAGAAGAAGGAAATGGAGTTCTAATCAGCGCTTCCCGATTCTAAGTTCTTGTGCGCCGTAGCCATCATAAGCTTGATCCGGTTGAGCTGGTTGACATTACTTGCTCCCGGATCATAGTCTATCATGGCGATGTTCGTAAGCGGATTATATTTGCGCAAGGCTTTCTGCATACCCTTTCCCGTCACATGGTTCGGCAGGCAGGCGAACGGCTGCAGGCAGACGATATTGCCGACGCCGCTGTCTATAAGCTCTATCATTTCGCCGGTGAGCAGCCAGCCCTCGCCGCATTGGTTCCCGATCTCGGTGACCCGGCTGGCTTTCTCCGCCGTCTCCTCAATGCGCAGCGGCGCGTGGAAGCGCGTGCTCGCGTTCATCGCGCAGCGGAGCGGCCTGCGGAACCATTCGATAAGGCCGATAGTGAACTTGCTCACGGCCATCGACTTCCACGTGCCGGACATATTCCGGTAATTGTATTCTTTATTATGCAGGCCGTACAGCACGAAGTCCGTCAGGTCCGGCACCACGGCCTCGCCCCCCTCGCTTTCGATAATGCCGACAATGTCGTTGTTCGCGTTCGGGTGATACTTCACGAGTATCTCGCCGACCACGCCGACCCGCGGCTTCTTCTCCGCCGTCAGCGGAAGCTCATCGAAATCGCGCACGAGCTGTTTTACGAATTTGCGGTACTTCCGCACGCCGATGTTCGGCATCTCGCGCTCTATGCGCACCGACCAGTAATGTGCGAGCCGGTCCGCGGCCCCCGGTTCCTTTTCATACGGCCTCACGCGGTATAATACCCGCATAAGCGCGTCGCCGAGCAGCACGCCGATGAGCATCCGCTTTCCCATCCCGAGCGTGAATTTGAATCCCGGATTCGGCTCAAGCCCGACCGTATTCGCGGAAACGACGGGTATCTGCTCCATATCGAGGTCCTTCAGCGCTTTTCTGAGCAGCGCCACGTAGTTGCTCGCGCGGCAGCCGCCGCCTGTCTGTGACATAATGACGGCCGTCCGGTTCAGGTCGCATTCCCCGGATTTCAGGTAGCTGATGACCTGGCCGAGCGTGACGATCGTCGGATAGCACGCGTCATTGTTGATATACCGCAGGCCCTCGTCCACCGCATGCGTGTCCACTTCGGGAAGCAGCTTTGCCTTGTAACCGGCGGCGTTCAGCACGGGTTCGAAAAACCGGAAATGTATCGGGGACATCTCGGGAATCAGTATCGTATAATCCTCGCGCATTGCCTCCGTAAATTTTTTGCGTTTAAATTCATACGGCCGGTCGATAGCCTTTACGCCGTTTTTCTCGCGCTCCTCCATGGCCGCCTTGAGGGAGCGGATGCGTATCTTTACGGCGCCGAGGTTCGCGCCCTCATCTATCTTCAGCGTGGTATAGAGTTTGCGCCGGCTCCGCAGTATCTCCTCGACCTGATCCGTCGTGACCGCGTCAAGCCCGCAGCCGAAGGAGTTCAGCTGTACTATTTCTATATTTTCGCGCGTACCGGCGAACTCTGCCGCGCGGTAGAGCCGGCTGTGGTAGACCCACTGATCGAGTACGCGCAGCGGCCTCGGCGGTCGGGCCATATAGGCAACGGCGTCTTCCGTCAGGACCGCAAGCCCGAACGAGGTGATCAGCGTGTCGATGCCGTGGTTTATCTCGGGGTCGAGATGATAGGGCCGGCCCGCGAGCACCACTCCCTGCAGGCCCTTTTCGTCCATGACGCGCAGCGCTTCCCTGCCGTGCCGCTTTATGTCGTCGTGGAATTTCTTATCCTCACGCCGCGCGGCGCTGACAGCCTTCGCTATCTCCGCACCGCTTATCTTAAGATCGCGGAATATGACGATGAGCCGTCTGGCCAAACGTTCATCGTCGTCGTACGGCACGAAGGGATGCATGAAGACCACCTCGTGCTCCGCAAAATAGTCGTCCATATTATTTGCGACGACCTCGGGATAGGTCGCGACTATCGGGCAATTATAGTGGTTGTCCGATGTCTCGTCCTCGGGGCGTTCAAAATTGATATTCGGGTAGAATATGCGGCCGGCGCCCTGTTTACACAGCCATTTGATATGGCCGTGAACGAGTTTCGCGGGGTAGCAGGCCGTATCGGAGGAAATCGTATCCATGCCGAGTTCGTAAAGCGTTTTGCTTGACGGCGGCGAAAGCAGGACGCGGAAGCCGAGTTCGGTAAAGAAACGGAACCAGAACGGATAGTTTTCATACATATTCAATACGCGCGGTATGCCGATGACGCCGCGTCGCGCGTCCTCTACCGGCAGCGGTTCGTAGGAGAACAGCCGCCCTCGTTTCCACTCCATCAGGTTCGGCACGCCCGCCGATTTCGTGGCGCCGCCCGCGCCGCGCTCACACCGGTTTCCCGTAATGTATTTTTCGCCGCCCGAAAACGTATTGATGGTGAGCAGGCAATTGTTTTCACAGAGGCCGCAGCGCGCGTGGCTGTTCTTCACCTTGAACGCGTCGAGCTCTTTGTTTCCCGCGATGCCGGATTCCGACCCGGGGATATAGTTTTCGATTGCGATAAGCGCGGCGCCGAACGCACCCATATTGCCCGCTATATCCGGGCGGACCACCTCGCGCCCCATCACACGCTCGATGCTGCGCAGCACGGAATCGTTCAGGAACGTCCCGCCCTGAACCACGACCTTTTCTCCGGCCTCATCCGTATTCCGCAGTTTTATCACCTTGTACAGCGCGTTTTTTATGACGGATTGCGACAGTCCCGCCGATATGTCGCCGATGGTCGCGCCCTCTTTCTG
>JAITEX010000148.1 GCA_031281765.1 Eubacteriales Family XIII. Incertae Sedis bacterium
GGGTATTATACGGAAACGAAGCCGCACGCGGGCGCCCTCGTGCGCGCCCGGCAGCTGCACGGCAAGGAACTTTCCTTCAATAATATCAACGACACGAACGGCGCGGTGCAGTGCCTGCGCGAATTTGACGAACCGACCGTCGTCGCGGTCAAGCACGCAAACCCCTGCGGCGTCGGCAGCGCGGGCGACATTTATCATGCGTATATAAAGGCGTACGAGGCCGACCCCGTTTCGATATTCGGCGGCATTATCGCGGCGAACCGCATCATCGACGAAAAGACGGCCGAGGAAATAAGCAAGATATTCGTCGAGATAGTCATAGCTCCGGGCTTTACGGACGAAGCGCTTGACGTGCTGAAGCGCAAGGAGAATATTCGCCTGCTTGAGCTTGAGGATATTGCAAAGAAACCCGCCGAAGCCCAAATCGACATAAAAAAGGTTGACGGCGGCATATTGATTCAGGACATCGATGAGTCGCTCTATGATGAGAGCGCGCTGAAAGTGGTGACGAAGAAGCGCCCGACCGAAAAGGAACTCGAAGATATGAAGTTCGCGATGAAGGTGGTCAAGCACGCGAAGTCGAACGCCATCGTCATTGCCTATGACAAGATGACGCTCGGCGTCGGCCCGGGGCAGACAAACCGCATCAGCTCGGTGGAGATAGCGATACGGGGTACGGACGGCGACGCGTCCTCGCGTGACATCAACGGCTCCGTGCTCGCCTCGGATGCGTTTTTCCCGTTTGATGATTGCGTGACGGCCGCGGGCGAAGCGGGTATCGCCGCAATAATACAGCCGGGCGGCTCGATGCGCGATGAGGACTCGATACGGCGCGCCGATGAACTCGGTATATCTATGGTGTTCACGGGAGAAAGGCATTTCAAACATTAAGCGCCTCGCCTGACGAAAAAAATCCTGCGCTTAAAATAAAAATAAGTAGGAGTAAGTATGGGTAAAAAAATATTGTTGATTGGCGGGGGCGGGCGAGAGCACGCGATTGCGTGGAAGCTCGCGCAGAGCCCGCAAGTAGATGAGATAGTGTGCGCGCCCGGCAACGCGGGCATAGCGCAGGTCGCGCGGTGCGTGGACGGCGCGGACGCGGAAGACGTCTCTGCGATGGCGCGGCTCGCGGAAGCGGAGCGCCCGGACCTCGTGGTCATCGGGCCGGAGGTACCGCTTGCGTTGGGGCTGACAGATATGATAGAAGCGCAGGGGATTCCCGTATTCGGCCCGAACAAGAAATGCTCGCAGCTCGAAGCGAGCAAATCCTTTACGAAGGACTTTCTGATCCGGCACGGCATACCGACGGCGAAAAGCCGCGTCTTTACGGACAAGAATGAGCTGTTGCAAAACAGAGGGCTCTACGGCTATCCGATGGTGCTGAAAGCCGACGGGCTTGCGGCCGGCAAGGGCGTGGTGCTCGCGGCCGACGAGGAAGAAGCGCGGCGGGCTATAGAGGATATGATGGGGAGCCGCGTGTTTGGAGAGGCTGGAGATACGGTGGTCGTCGAGGAATGCCTGACGGGCGTGGAGGCTTCCGTGCTCTGCTTTGTCGACGGCAGCGCCATCGTGCCGATGGAGTCCGCGCAGGACTACAAGCGCATATTCGACGGGGACAAGGGGCCGAACACGGGCGGTATGGGGACCTATTCCCCGAGCCTCGTCTTTACGGACGAACTGAACGCGCAGATACGGGAGCGCGTTCTCGGGCCGACGTTCAGCGGCTTCAAGGAGGATGGCCTCGACTTCCGCGGCGTACTCTTTATCGGCCTTATGATAACGGACGAGGGGCCGAAAGTCATCGAGTTCAACAACCGCTTCGGCGACCCCGAGACACAGTCCGTACTGCGCCGGCTTGAAAGCGATTTGCTTGACATCTTTGTCGCGGTCACGGAGGACCGGCTTGCGGAGCAGCATATCGAATGGTCTGAGGACCGCGCGGTCTGCGTGGTACTCTCGTCCGCCGGCTATCCGGGTTCGTATGAAAAAGGTAAAAAGGTAACGGGGCTTGACCGTGTGGACGAAGGCATCGTCGTCTTTCACGCGGGCACGAAGCCCGGAGCGGGCGGGGAGATATTGACGAACGGCGGGCGCGTACTCGGCGTGACGGCGACCGGCGGCACGCATGACGAGGCCCGCGCGAAAGCCTACGCGAACGCGGAAAAAATCAAGTTTGACGGTGTATACTATAGAAAAGACATCGGCGTGGTTTATTATGCCGGCGCCGAATAGCAACAAGGGGATTCCGGCAGGGATAATGCCAGGAAAACGCGGAAACAGAGAGAACATGGAGAGGACAAAGAAAAGCGGATTTATAGTAGTGGTTTTCATAGCGGCGCTTCTTTTTGCTGCGCCGGCATTCGCGTTTGCGGAGGAGAGCGGCGACCCCGAATATACCGCGGAGCAGGACGACGCGAGCGCTGCGGACGTCGAGAACAACGCGAACGCGTCGCTTACCTTTGTTTCAACGCCTGCCACGATGAATGTCGGCGAGCGGGCCGTAATACAGTATGAACTCGGGAACGCTTCCGGCGACACGGTCGTCACCTGGGCGAGCAGCAACGATTCGGTAGCGTCCGTCGACAGCAAGGGCGAGGTCACGGCGGGTTCTCCGGGCAGCGTGGAAATCACCGCTTCCGTGCCGTCCCTCGGCCTGAAAACCTCGGCTATGATAAAGGTGACGGAGATACCGCCCGCGGCCATCGCGATACGGGTCAGCGAGTACAGTAGCGAGGATATGCTGCTGAGCGTCCATGATATAACCGTTGAAGAGACGCTTCATCTCTCCGTGGCCATCGAGCCGGAAAATGTGACGATCCCTCCGGCGGTGGAATGGTCATCGAGCGATGAAAAGGTACTGACCGTAAACGCGAGCGGGGTCGTGACTGCCGTGGCTGAGGGCGAGGCGACGGTGACGGCGCGGGCCGGCGACCTGACGGATAGAATGAAGTTCAACGTGCAGCCGCAGCCCGGAGGCGTCATCGACAAATATCTGCTCATAGGCTTCGGCGTTCTCGTCGCGCTTATCCTCGCTTTTATTATCATAATAATAACGCGCGTCGCGAAGCGCAGGCGTGGCGAACGGGAGGAACTTGAGGTAGCGCAAACAAGCGGCAAGCGGGAGGCCCCGAAGAAGCCGCGGGGAGCGCCGCCGCGAGCGGTAACGGAGTCCGGTCGTCAGACGCGCATATTTACGCCGCCCGAAAACGGGGACATGGCGAATGACGCAAGCGTCGGAGAGGACGATCCATTTCTCGTCTCTCCGACGAATGGCGATGTGTCAAATACCGCGCTTGACGATGCGAACGAAGCCGAAACTCCGGGGGAGCCGGCCGAGGGCTATGACGACGGGCCGGACCGGCCGTTCTCGCTTGATGATATTGATTGATAGACGGAGAGATAGGTGAAGAAGGGGGAAACGATGAAAAAAGAGAAAAAAGACGAAATCAAAAAAGCGCTCGATCATCGCGGCATCGTGGCTGAGTTCAGGGATTTTGCGTTGCGCGGCAATGTGATGGATATGGCGGTTGCCGCCGTTATCGGATTGGCTTTCGGCGCCATAGTGAACTCCCTCGTGAATAATATTATATTGCAGCTTATCGGGAGCATTATCTCGATAGATGTCAAGGATTTGGCGGCGACCATCAACGGCGTAAAAATAGAATACGGGCTGTTCCTGCAGGCCATAATAAATTTCTTTATTATCACCATCGTCATGTTCGTCGCCATCAAATTCATCAACCTGTTCCGGCGTAAAAAAGAAGACGAAGCGGATGGTTGCGCGCCGGACGACGCCGCGGACAAGAAATAACGGGCGAGGCATGGAGAGAGCCAGCGAAGCGGGCGAAACCCTGAAGAAGATGTGCGCCGCGTATGACGACGAAATCACGCGGTTTTATGCGGGGGACTCATTCCGTGCCTATGAATTTTTCGGTTGCCATTATATCGGGGAAGCGGACGCCCATCTGTTCGCGGTCTGGGCGCCGAACGCGCGAAGCGTCCGTGTTGCCGGCGATTTCAACGGTTGGGGTGAGGCCGCGGAGCCGATGGAGACTTACCGCGGCATACACGTCGCGCTTATCCCGGGCCTGAAAGACGGGGACGCCTATAAATACTCTCTTGAAGGTGTGGACGGGACCTCGTATTTCAAGGCCGACCCCTTTGCGTTTCACGCGGAATGCCCGCCGGGTACGGCGTCGCGCGTCTGTACGACCGGCGGCTATACCTGGAACGATGCGGCCTACCTCGCGTCGCGCGGGAAAACCGAGGCGCGGGAATCGCCTGTTGCGATATACGAGGTGAATCTCGCCTCGTGGCGAAAGTTCGGCACGGTCCCGGAATCCGAAAGCGGGCCGCGCTATCCGGATTACCGCGAGATAGCGGACGCGCTTGCCG